>JBCBHB010000345.1:0-4106 GCA_038526025.1 Pseudomonadota bacterium | reverse complement strand
GGCACGCGGGCGGCGACATGAGCGCATTCCGCGAGGGTCTCGCAAGGCTGTTCGACCCAGTCCCTTGCGCGGACGGTGTTGAGCACGCGGATGGCGGTGGCGGGCGTCCAGGCGCGGTTGATGTCGAAGGTGATGTTCTCGCCCGCTGGCAGGGCTTCGGAGATCGCGTCCATCCGCGCCATGTCGCCCGCGATGTCGCTGCCGCCGAGCTTGGCCGAATGCGTGCGGTAGCCCATGGCGGAGGCGGCCTGGATGCGGGCGATCATCTCGTCCGGCGTGCCGGTGCTGATGCTCGAGTTGAGGGGCACGGGCACCGCCGCTTCCCCGCCGAAGAGGCGCCAGAGGGGCTGACCCGTGGCCTGGCCCTGAATGTCCCAGGCCGCCATGTCGATCGGGGACTTGGCCGACTGGTGGCCGGGGAGCTGCGTGTCCATGGCCGTGTTGAGGGCGAGGAGGGCGCGCGGGTCACGGCCGAGAACGGCGGGGGCCAGGGTCTGGATGCCGGCCCGGATGCCCGGGCCGTGGGCTGGCAGGTAGGCGTGGCCCCAGGGGCTGCCCTCGCCCCAGCCCGCAAGCCCCTCGTCGGTCTCCATGCGGAGATAGGTGACGTCGAGCGCATCGACGCGCTGCCGCCCGCCCGAGAAGATGTAGGGCACGGAAAGCGGCACGCTCAGATGCCAGACGGTGAGGCGGGAGATGCGCATGGTTCAGAGGCTCCACTCCGCCACGGGCGGGCCGAGGCTTTCGTAGTCGGGCACAGCGCCGAGACCCGGCGCGTCCGGCGCGAAGAGGCGGCCGTCACGCACCGGCGGTGGTGGGCGGCCGGTGGAGCGGGTGTTGTAGTTGTGGAGGTCCGTGGTGTTGTGCAGGAACTCTGGCGGGGTGGAGGCGGCGAAGTGGGCGAGCGTGGCGGTCGCGATCTCTCCGCCCCAAGTGTCCTCCGCCACCACGGGAACGCGCGCTTCCACGAAGAAGTCCCGCACCCGCCGCGCTTTCGAGAGACCGCCGAGGTTCGAGATCTTCAGGCAGACGATATCGGCCCCCCGGTCCGCCACGATGCGGCGGGCGGCCTCCATGCCGGTGACGCATTCGTCGAGCTTCATCGGATGGTCGGCGACGCGGCGGACCTGTTGGCATTCCTCATAGGTGAGGCAGGGCTGTTCGAGGATGTAGTCGAGCTCCCGCGTGGCGCGGGCGACGCGGATGGCATTGTCGACGCGCCACCCCTTGTTCGCGTCGGCCATCAGCTTCTCGCCGGGTTCGAGCAGGGGCACGAGGGTTTGGATGGTGTCGATATCCCGCGCCCAATCGGCCCCAACCTTGGCCTGGAACTGGCGGTAGCCGGCGGCGCGGTGGCGGGCGAGTTCGGCGCGCGTCTCCTCCGGGCCGCGCTGCGGCGCGACCCGATACATCGGCGCGCCATCGGTGAGCTTGCCGCCGAGGAGGAGCCAGAGCGGCGCGCCGAGGGACTGGCCGAGGAGATCCCAGCACGCCGCGTCGAACGGCGCCTTTGCGTAGCCATGGCCCTGGATCGTCGCGTCCATGAGTTGTTCGATGCGGGCGACCTGGCGCGGATCCTCGCCGAGGAGCTTCGGCGCGAGCAGGCGGGCGGCGGCGAGCACGCCCTCGGAATGGGCGACCATGTAGTTCTCGCCGCAGGGGGTGAACTCGCCCGCGCCTGCGAGCCCAGCATCCGTGCCCAGGACCACCACGCTCGCCTCTGCCGTGGTGATCGCGTTGCCCGCGCCCCAGGCATAGGCCCCGTCCACGTATGGCAGCCCGGTGCGGTAGACGGCGATGCGGGTGATCTTCATGGCGCTGCCGCCTCGAACGTGGAGCGCGCCATCAGCGCCTCGCCGCGCCAGAGGGCGAGGGCGAGCAGGGGGCCGTCGCTCATCCGCGCCGCGTGCATCACGTTTGGCCGATGGGTGCGCGTCTCGCCCGGGCCGAGCCAGGCGTCGGGCTGTCCGTCCGTCTCGAAAACGGCGCCGCCCGCGATCACGTAGTAAACCTCGGCGGGCGCATGGGCGTGGCGCGGATAATGCAGCCCATGCCCCCAGGTGCCGATGGCGACGCGGATATCGGGGGCATGGAACGGCCCCTCCGGGCTCACCAGGTTGAACCAGGCATAGGCGTCGAGAAACGCGGCCCCCACCTCCTCCGCAGAATAGGTCTGCTGCCACGCAAGATACGGGGCGGCGGCGCGAACCGCGTCCGTCAGCGGCCCGGTCTCGTCCGTGCACAGCGCCTCGTAGCAGGTGAGCCTTTCGACGGCAGGGAAGCTGCAGTGCCCGGGCAGGGTTAGAGGCAGGGGCCCGTCGAGCGTTTCCCCGGCGAAGGCGGCGAGCGTCGGGGTTCGCTGAACCGTTGCCAGCGCTTCGTCGAGCAGGTGGTGCAGGGCCGCCGATGCTTCGCTCACACGGTCACCACGATCTTGCCGACATAGCCCTTGTCGATAAAGGCGCGCTGGGCGTCGCGGAGGGCGAAGAGCGGATAGGTGGCCGCGAGCACGGGCTTGATCTCGCCGCGGGCGATGTAGCCGACGAGGCGGGCGAAGGTCCCGTCGGGCACGATGGTGGCGCCGCGCATCTGCAGGTCGCGGAGGTAGAAGGTGCGGAGGTCGAACGCGACGATGGGCCCGGCGATGGCGCCGGAGCAGGCATAGCGCCCGCCGCGCTCGACGACGCCGAGGAGTTGGGACCAGATCGCGCCGCCCACCACGTCGCAGACCACCGAGACCTCGCGGCGGCCCGTCGCCTCCTCCAGCGCGTCGGCGAGGTTTTCGGGGGAGCGAGGCAGGATCGCCTCGGCGCCGAGTGGCCTCAGCGCATCCCATTTTCCTTCCCCGGCCATGGCGATAGGGCGTGCGCCGCGGCGCCTGGCGAGCTGGATGAGGGCCGAGCCCACGCCGCCCGACGCGCCGGGGATAAGCACTGTGTCGCCCTCGCGCACATCGCCCCGGTCGAGCATGTTCTCGGCCGTGATGTAGGCGGTGGCGAAGGTGGCGAGTTCGGCGTCGGTCAGGTCAGTGTCGATGGGGTGGACCTGGCGGGCGTGGACTTTCGTGTACTCCGCATAGCCCCCATCGCATTCGCTGCCGTAGTAGCCGACCTTGTCGAGGTTCATCGGGTCCGCAGGGTCGCGCAGCCAGGTGTCGATCATCACGCGGCGGCCGACGAGGGCGGGATCGGCGCCTTCGCCTACCGCCTCGACCGTGCCAGCGACATCGGCGCCCTGGATGCGGGGGAAGGTGATCGGGAGGCCGCCCCAGGTGGGATCTTCCTCGTCCACTTCCGCATAGGCGCCGCCGGTTGTCGCCTCGGTCACCGCCTTCGAGTACCAGCCGGAGCGGGTGTTGACGTCGGTATTGTTCAGCCCGCAGGCGGCAACCTTGATGAGCACCTCGCCCGGCCCGGGCTCGGGGCGCGGCCAGTCCTCGTGCCACACGAGCTGGTCCACATCCCCATGGCCCATCAACACCATCGCCTTCATCACCGCCATGGGATCACTCCGCTGCCATCTCCGGCGCGTCCTGTCGCGGTAGCGCGCTCTCGGGGTCGTAGACGGCGTCAGCCAAGACCGTGGCGGGGCGCGGGTCGCCCATGATCACGACATCGAGTGTCGTTCCCGGGGCGGCGTGTTCCGGGCGGACATAGGCGAAGGCGAGGAGCTTCTGGCTGCGGTGGCCGAAGGCGATGGAGCTGACGGTGCCCACCTGCGCCTCGCCCGCGAGCACTGCCTCGCCGCCATTGCCGTCCGACACGCCATCGTCCGCGATGTCGAGGTAGACGCATCTCCAGCGGGGGCTGTCGCCCTCCGTGGCGGACTTGCCCCGGAAATCCTTGTCGAGCTTGACGAAGCGCATCACGTCCGCCTCGGGCAGGGTGACCTCGTTGGTCAGCTCGCCGGCACCCTTGAAGGCCTTCTCCATCCGCATGGCGTTCATGGCGAAGGAGCCGTAGTTGGCGAGGCCGTGGGGCTTGCCGGCGGCTTTGAGGGCGCGGAAGGCGGCGTGGATGGCGTCTCGCGGGCCGTGGAACTCCCAGCCGAGCTCGCCGGCATAGGACATGCGGAAGGCCCAGAGGGTGTGGCCCGCTACCGTGATC
>JBCBHB010000344.1:0-4109 GCA_038526025.1 Pseudomonadota bacterium | reverse complement strand
CCTGGGCCTCGGTTGTCTCCTCAGCGGCCGCTGGCTCTGCTTCGGGAGCACTTTCGGCTGCGGCTTCCGCCGGCACGTCGCTCACGGCCGCAGCCACGGCCACATCGGGTGCCGCCTCGGCCGCGACCGGCTCTTCGGCGGGCGCGTCCTCTACCTTAGCCTTCGGCTTGCGGGGGGCGCGCCGCCGCTTCGGCTTAGGCTTCTCCTCGGCCGCCGCTTCTTCACCGGCCGGTTCGCTGGTCTCGGAAGGCACGTCGCCGCGAACGACGTCGTCTTCTCCTTCGAGGCCCGCGCTCTCTGCCATGGAGCGGGGCGGTGTGTCGCCATCGCTCTCTTCGCTCGCCGCCGCGTCTTCAGCCGGTGTAGCCTCAGCCTCAGCCTCGGCCTCGGCCTCGGCCACAGTCTCCGTCTCGGCTCCGTCCTCCGCCTCGGCGACAACCGGCTCTTCGGTCTCGGTCACCTCCGAAGGCGCCGCCTCTTCAGGCTCGGGAAGCGCCTCGTCCGCCGGCGCCGCGGCAGTCTCGGCCTCGACAACCGTCTCCTCCGGCGCATTGGCCGCAGCCTCTACCGGCGCCTCGACGGTCGCATCGCTCTCGGCCTCTTCAGCCGGGGCCTCCACCGGCGCTTCCCCCGCCTCGGGCTTCTTCTCGCCCTCGCCGCTGTTCGGCTCCGGCGCGCCGTCCAGCCCGCCGCCTTCGGGGTCGATCACACCGAAGCCGGCGATGCCGTTGTCTTCCGAGACCGGCTGCGCGCCGCGCTTGCGACCACGGCCACGGCCGCGACGGCTACGCCCGTTGCGCCCGCCCTCGGCTTCCTCGGCGCCGTTGGCTTCCCCGTTCTCCGTCGTTTCCGCCTCATCGCCCTCGGTGGCGGCGCCCTTGGAACGGCGGCTGCCGCCGCGGCGGTTCCGGCCCCGGCGGCCGTCGTCCTCGCTGTCAGACTCGCGTGCCACGATGGCCGCCTCTTCGGCGATCAGCGCTTCACGGTCCGCAACCGGGATCTGGTAGTAGTCCGGATGGATCTCGGCGAACGCCAGGAAACCGTGCCGGTTTCCGCCGTAATCCACAAATGCCGCCTGCAGCGACGGCTCCACGCGCGTTACCTTCGCAAGGTAGATATTGCCGGCGAGTTGCTTCTTGTTGACCGACTCGAAGTCGAAATCGTCAACCTTGTTGCCGTCCACCACCACAACCCGGGTCTCCTCCGGGTGGGTGGCATCGATGAGCATTTTCTTTGCCATGGGATCTCATGCGCCCGGCCTTGCCCGGCGCCAGCGCTTCGGCTGCGCGGACGGGCAGGGGGCGAACTCTCTCTCGTGTTGGGCGGGCGAGCGGCCTTGCGCCTCTTGCCGCGCGCCGGCCCGGGGCGCTTTGCCGGGGGCCTTGCTGCGGGGCGTTGGGGGCTTTCGGGTCTCGGCTCGTCATCGCTGTTCCGGTGCGGCGCCGGGAAGGCGCCAGGGGGTGACGTCGCACAGCGGCGCCGTCCTGTCTCAGGGTACCGACGGACCGGACTTCAGGAAGGCTCTAAAGGGAGCGCGCCATCACCGGGCCGGGGTTTGCGGCCGGCAGAAAGGCGTGGTGGCCTGCCCCCGGCGTCATGCTCGCCTTACCAGTGCGCAGTGAAGCTGACAAACGGAATTTGCCCAAGGCGCCGATGTGAAGGGCCGATGGTTGCGCCCGAGCGTTCGTGCTATGGTCCGCCACCGAGGTCGCGGCACAAGCGACCCGCGAAAGGCACGAGGCAGAGATGATCGATCCAAGACCCGCGCACGCAGCGAGCGTGCCACGCGCCGCCCTTTCGGCAGCGCTCTCGATGGCCCTTTTTGCCGCTCTCCCCACGCCCGGTGCATGGGCGAGCGACACGGCGGCGGCGACTCGGCTCGAACGCGCGGTCCTGAGCGAGAAGGAGGATCATCTGCGCCTCGGCCTCACGGTCGCGCCTTCGGTTCCGGCGGAGATGAAAGTGCTTGCCGAGGAAGGGCGTTTGGTACTCGCATTCCCCGGTCTCTCGGCCGATAGTGCTGTTCTCGAGGGTGCGGGGCTCGGTCTCACGCCCGGCGAAGATGGTTTGCACCTCGAGATCACCGGCAGGCATCTGGGGCTCGAGCCCGATCTCCGCGCGCTCTCGCCCCTCCGCGGCGAGAGCATGGCCTTCGCGATCGGGGCGCCCGAGGTGCTCGCCGCCTTGCCCGCCCTCGTCCCGCTGCCACGGCCCCGGCCGGTGGCCGTCGCCGTGCCCATGACAGCTGCGGTGGACGAACCGCAACCCTTCACGGTCGTGATCGATGCCGGGCATGGCGGGCACGACCCGGGCGCTGTGGTCCGCGGCATCGAGGAGAAGGACCTCACGCTGGTCTTCGCGCGCCGCCTCGCCCTGCGGCTCTCGACGCTCCCGGACATGCGCGCCGTGCTTACGCGCGAGGGCGACCGCTTCCTGCCGCTCGGCGCGCGCCTCAGGTTCGCGGTCGCGGAAGGCGCAGATCTCTTTCTGTCGCTCCACGCCGATACGGTCACGGAAGGCGATGCCTCCGGCCTCTCGGTCTACACCCTCACACCGGATCGGCGCGAAGACGTGGCCGCCGAAATCACGGCGGAAGCGCCACGCGACGCCATCCTGCGTGGGGTGGATCTCGGCGGGGCGGGCGACGATGTTACCCGCATCCTCGTCGATCTCGCCCAGCGCCGTACCGGTGCGGAGGAGCAGCGCGTGGCGGCGGCCATTCTCACAGGGATGGGCGAGACCGTGCCGCTTCTCACCACCCGCCCGCACCGGAACGCGAACTTCCGCGTGCTCCACAGCGTCGATTTTCCGGCCATCCTGGTCGAGCTTGGCTTCCTCTCGAACGAGGAGGATCGCAAGCGGCTCACGGATCGGCGATGGCAGGCGATGGCGGCAGACAGGATGACCGAGGCGATCGACAGCTGGCGCCGCGATCTGGCCACAAGGAACGGTCAGGAGTAATTGTGCAGAGAGCGTCCGGAAGGGCCTCCGCAATTGTCTTTGGGAACGTGAATCGCGTAGACCGCGTGCTGCTCGGCACGCTGGATTGGCCGCCAACGCTGCTAGGGGTTCGCGATCGCTCGGGGAGCGCCCTGGATAGGAGAGTGTCTTGCTGCTTCGTCTGATCGGCACCGTGTTCGCCAGTCTCTCGATCGCCGCCGTTTTCGGCGTGCTCGGCATGGCTGGGCTTGGGCAGATCTACGGCGGGGACCTGCCGGACCACGACGAGCTGGTGAACTATCAGCCGAAGCTCCTGAGCCGCGTTTACTCCTCGGACGGTCACCAGATCGCGGAATACGCCACCGAACAGCGCATCTTCGTCCCGATCGACGAGGTGCCGGATCTGGTGAAGAACGCCTTCATCTCGGCTGAGGACAAGAATTTCTACGAACATCCGGGCGTCGACGCCGTGGGTATCGCGAAGGCCATGGGCCGGTTCGCACAGGCGCGCATGCAAGGGCGGGACGCGCGGATCGCCGGTGCATCGACCATCACGCAGCAGGTGATGAAGAACTTCCTGCTCGACAACGACCGCTCGATCGAGCGGAAGATCAAGGAGGCAATCCTCGCCGTGCGCATCGACGGCGCGCTCAGCAAGGACCAGATCCTCGAGCTCTACCTCAACGAGATCTTCTTCGGGGCGCGGTCCTACGGCATCGTCGCCGCGGCGCAGACCTATTTCGGCAAGCGGCTCGATCAGCTCACCGCCGAAGAGGTGGCCTATCTCGCCGGCCTGCCGAAGGAGCCCTCGAACCTGCACCCCGTCCGGAACTACGACGACGCCATGGCGCGCCGGAACTACGTGTTGCGCGAGATGCGCGAGAACGGCCACCTCGGCTGGGACGATGCGCAGGCCGCCAAGGACAGCCCGCTGGTGACCCTGCTCGGGCAGCGCCCCGAGCCGGAGCCCGAGGTCGAGGAGGCGCCGGAGGAGGTGGCGGGCCTCGGCTTCTTCAGCTCCGAAGTGCGCCGCCAGGTGATCTCGGAGTTCGGGCGCAAGTCGTTCTATGAAGGGGGCATCACTGTCCGCGCGACCGTGGACCCGCGTCTCCAGACACTCGCCGGCAAGGCGCTCCGCCGTGGGCTCGAGAGCTACGATCGCCGCCAGG
>JBCBHB010000343.1:0-4123 GCA_038526025.1 Pseudomonadota bacterium | reverse complement strand
CCCGCAGCCACTTGTAGGTGTAGTCGTCCACTTCCTGCGAACCGAGGTCCTCATACGAGAACTCCGAGCCGACGAACTTGCCGGTGCGGTTCGAGGAGGAGATGCGCTTCACGCGCTTCACCGCGGGCAAGTAGAGCCACTGGTCGTCGTCCTGCGGCTCGATGTTGGCGTGCGTCAGCAGCCCGGTCCCGCGGATGTCCCGCGGTCGCGTGAAGACGATGATGCCGAGATCGCCGAGCGAACGGTCCGGCCGCTCGAGCGACAGGCTGTCGAAGACGCGGCGGCTTTCGTTGCCGGCCTTGTCGCGCAGGATCATCTCGCCGTCGACGGTGAACGCATCCCAGCCCAGGTCGCGCTTGTCGGCCGCCTCGGCGATGGCGAGGCCCTTTGCGGCTGCATCGTCGGCTTTGGCTTCGGGGGCAAGCGTGAGGGCGGGTGCCGCGAATGCCGCGAGCAACAGGGCGGCGGTAGCGGGCTTGAGGGTCATGCTTTCTCTCCGTTTGTCGAGGAAGATCAGAAGGCAGGGCAAGAGCAGGAAGTCGGCTATCAGCGCCACTGTAATGGTGATCGCCGTCAGCTTCGCCATGTCACCATTCACCGCGAAGCCCGAGAAGGCGAGCACGGCGAAGCCGGCGACGAGGCCGATCGATGTGATCGTGAGTGCATTGCCTACGCGCGTGAAGGCGTGGCGGACACTGTCCTCCGGGCTCATGCCCTTGCGCCGCCCGGCCTGGTACTTCGAGAGGAAGTGGACGGTGTCGTCGACCACGATCCCCAGCGTGGCGGCCAGCACCACGGCGATCGCCAGCGTCACCGCGCCCACCGAGTAGCCCCAGATACCGAAGGCCATGGCCGCCGGGATGAGGTTCGGCACGAGGCTGATCAGCCCGATCCGGACCGACCTGAGCGCGATCATGATCACCCCGGAGATCAGCACCAGCGCCAGCGCGGTACCCGTCAGCATGGCCCGCACATCCCGGTAGCTGATGAGGTTGAAGACGTGCACCACGCCCGTGGGGGTAACGAGCGGTCGTTCGGGGTTCTCGGCGCCCCATGCCGCCTGGATTGTTGGCGCGTTCTGCTCGAGCCACTGGCCGGCCCGCAGGGTTACCTCCCGCATCTCCGCGGTGGTCTGACGGGCCAGCGCGACGCTGACGCGGAGGGCGGACTTGTCGATGTTGAGCTGGTCGGTCAGATCCCGCCCGTAGCCGAGGCTGAGCTCGTAGAGAAAGAGGTACTGCGCTGCCGCTTCCTCGCTCTCCGGCAGCCGGAAGAACGAGGGATCGTCCTCGTTCATGTTCATGGTCAGCCGCTTCAGGGTGTCGGTTAGCGTGGCGACATGGGTGACCTCGGGCTGGGTGCGCAGCCAGTCGGCGAAGGCCGAGACCTCCTGGAGGAAGGCCGGCTTGTTGATCGCCTGGTCTCCGCCCGCGGGGAGCGCGAAGTAGAGCTGGTTCACGCCGGTGAGCCGATCCTCCACGAAATCGGTGTCCTCGCGGAATTCGTAGCGCTCGTCGAAGTAGCGGATGAAGTCGTCCTCGAGCTTCAGCTGGCTGATACCGGCGGCGAGGAGGGCGACAACGCCAATCATCACCGGGGCGATCACGCGGCGCCGTCCCACCACGAAGTCTGCCAGCGCGCGCATGGCCCGCGGTTCCCGCTCCGCGCTTTTCTGGCGGCGGATGGGCAGGGCGATGAGAAGACCGGGCAGCAGGAACAGCGTGAAGAAGAGCGCTGCCAGGACGCCGGTACCCACGACGTTGCCGAGCTGACGGAAGGGGGGCGAGATGGAGAAGTTGAGGGAGTAGAAGCCGATCGCCGTGGTGACGCAGGCGATGATGATGGCGCCGGCATGTTCAGTGAGCGCGCGGCGCACCCATTCCTTCCGGTCTGCCGTATCGGGCATCGCGGCGCGGCAGGCGGAGAACACGTGCACCGCGGAGGCCACCGCCAGCGTCATGATATAGAGCGGCGCGAGCACGGTGACCGAGTTCAGCCGGTAGCCGAACCACCCCGCTGCGCCAAGGCCCGTGGCGGCGGAGAGCGTGATGAGTATGAGCACCGCGACGGTAGCGAATAACGAGCGGAGGGCGAGGCCGACCAGCAGCAGGATCACGAGAAACATGGGGCCGAGGAGGTTCTGGCTGTCCTCCTGCCCGCTCGTCGCGAACTGGTTGTTGATCATAATCGCGCCGGTGAGCCGGATGTCGACCGGGTGCGCTGCCTCGATCCGCTCTTCCATCGCCTTGATCTCGCGGACGATGAGGGGGACCTCTTCGGTCGGGTTGGTCTCGGGCAGGGTGAAGAGGACGTTTACCTGCGTGACATCGCCTTCGGGTGCCAGCAGCAGATCGACGATCTCGAGGCGCTCCATCGCCAGTCGTTCGATCTCCGCGGTGTCGTCCGCGGTCAGCGCGGCAGGCTCGGGCACGAGGTCGCGCACCACCAGCCCCTCCGCATCCGCATAGCTGTGCTGGAAGTTCGTGAGACTGTCGACGCGGCGGACGAAGGGCAGGCGCCATGCTTCGTCGGTGATCTCGCCGATGAGCGCGAGGGTCTCTGGCGTGAAGACCTCGCCGTTCTCGGGCACGATCGCGATGGTGAGGTTGTCGTCCTTCGTGAACGCCGCCTCATAGGCATCGAGCGCCTGACGGTCCGGGTTTTCCTCGGCGAAGAAAATACGGGCGGACGGGTCGGGCGGCCAAATGGCGCCGATCTTGGTGGTCGCGACGCCGACAACGGCGAGAGAGAGGGCAAGGAAGACCCAGCGATAGCGCACGACGGCATCGGCGAAGCTGGCGAAGAAGCCGGCTTGGCCGGTGCCGTCTGGCTGATCTTGGTTGGGCGATGGGGTGTCGGTCATCGACTGCTCCGTCACTACCCGCCCGACGATACGGGCGGTGGCGCGGAGAATGCCACGCTTCAGCAGGAGGTCAACGCTGAAGAGTGAATTTTTCGAGAATTATTCAGGCAATTCTCTTCAGGGCGCGGGACTGCGCTGTGAAAGCCATATCCCGCCCAGAACCATTGCGAGCGCTGCGGCGTGGTAGAAGGCGAAGGTCTCGCCAAGGATCATCACGGCCAGCAGAGCGGCAAAGATCGGCACGAGGTTAATGTATACACCGGCGCGCCCCGGGCCGATCAAGTCAACACCTCGTAAAAAGAAGAGCTGCGCGAGGCAGGAGGGGAAGACGGTCACGTAGAGTGTCACCAACCACCCATCGAAGGTCGGCAGCGATGCGCCGGCGATCACCGCCTCGCCAAGCGCGAAGGGCACCGCAGTGAGCGCGGCGATGGGGCACATCAGCGTGAAGAAGGCACGCCCGGGGATGGCGGGGCGGTTCCGCAAGGCCACGGTGTAGCCGGAGTAGAGCACGCAGGCGACCAGCATGAGCGCGTCGCCGGGGTTCACGCCCTGCTCGGCAATCAGTGCCGGGGCGCCCTCCGTTGCTACCAGGACCACCCCGATCAGCGTCAGGAAGACACCGAGCGCCTGCACCCGCCCAACGGGCGTCCCGTAGACCAGGAACGCACCGGCGAGCACGAACATCGGCATCGAGCCCTGGAGGATACCGATATTGATGCCCGTGGTGCTGTGGGATGCGGCGTAGAAGAGCGCGTTGAAGCAGGTGAAGCCGGCGGTCGCCATCACCACGATGCGCGGCAAGGCGGGCCGGATCGTGGCCCAATGCGCCCGGACCTCATGCCCGTAGAGCGGCCAAAGCACGAGCGTGACGCCGATCCAGCGCAGGAGAACCAGCATGAAGGGCGCCACCTCGTTCTTCGCCAGCTGCCCCGCGATGGCGTTGCCTGCCCAGAAGAGCGCCGTCAGCGTCAGAAGCAGCGCGGGCGTGCCGTTTAGCCAGCGCAGGACGGCGAAGAGCGTTCCTTCGGGCCGACCCGGGCCGCCCTGTTGCTCTTCGCTGTCCGTCGTCATCGTCGTGCTGCCTCTGCTTCCCGGGGGCGGGGATGGTAGGCCACGCCGAGCCGGGGCACACTGCGCACAGTCTGGCGAACGGCGAAAGGGCGGACGGTGAGCGGACTGGCAGCACTGCAGATGTACGACCTTCCCGCACTGCGCCCTCAGACCGACGCGCTCTGGGCCGGCATTGCCGCGGAGCTG
>JBCBHB010000342.1:0-4140 GCA_038526025.1 Pseudomonadota bacterium | reverse complement strand
GGAGATGAAGGCTGCGATGAGGAGCGGGGCGGGCAGCAGGAACATCAGGCGCGAGCGGATATCCACGCGCATCGCGCGCCGGCCGGCGAACGGGCTGGGCCGGCCCTTTGCGATGCGCTCGCCCGAGGCCTCCGCGGCCTGGCGCGCTTCCTTTCCCGCCGCCCCCGGCGAATGAACGCCGCCGTATCGCTGTGCGCTCATCGGTCCTGCCATTCTTGGGCGAATGATGGGAGGGCGGCGTCCGTCGGCGCAGCGAGGGCCTGGCACGAACTGACCAGCACGGTGACGGCAAGCACCGCGAAGGCAAGCCAGCGGACCCAGGGCTCTTTCATCGGGCCATCCCCTATCGCTTCCAACGGGCATACCTTTCGGGGTCTGCCGCCGGGTCGTGACGGTGCCGGGCGATGTCGCGCCGACGCGGCGGACGATAGCGATGCGGCACCCCGATGGCTAGCGGCGAGGCAGCCGACGGCCCCTGCGCGGCTCAGTCACGCGGAAGTGCGCTTGCCACCGGTGGCAGGCCACCTAGGCTCTCACGGGAGCATCCGGAGGCGGCCATGACCCTACCAACGACGCAGATTGCCCATTCGCCCCTTGCGGCCCGTCGCTCCTGGCATGGCCGGGCGCTCGCGATCACGCTCGGCTGGCTGGCGCTCAACGGATGTGCGGCCACTGCTTCGCCCGGCGACCCGCCCGCGGCGGCGCCTATCGGTCATCCGCTGCAAGGGATGGTGTGGGACACGAATGCGGGTCGCGCCATCACGCCGGCGACGCTTGTGGAGCGGCTGCAGGGCGGTGGTGTCGTCGTTCTCGGCGAGATCCACGACAATCCGGTGCATCATGATCGGCAGGCCTGGCTCATCGAGCGGATCGAGCCCGAGGGCGTTGCCTTCGAAATGGTGCCCGAAGGCTCCGAGAAGGGCATCGCTGTCTTCCGTGCCGATGGCGGGGAAGCGTCCGAGATCGGGCCCGCCATTGGCTGGGAGCGGCTCGGCTGGCCCGAATGGTCGCTGTACAGGCCCGTCTTCGAGGCGGCGGGCGAGGCGCGCATCACCGGCGGCGGGGTGGCCCGTGCGGAGCTGCGCCGCGCCATCGCCGAAGGTGCGGCCAGCGTCGAAGGGCCCAGTGCCGTTGAGGCGGGGCTCGACCAGTCGCTGCCCGCGGCCGAGCAGGCGGCGCTCGAGGCGGAGATGGTGGCGGCCCATTGCGACATGCTGCCCGCCAGCGCCGCGCCCGGAATGGTGGAGGCGCAAAGACTGCGCGACCTGCGCTTCGCCCGCGCCGCCCTCCGCGCCCGCGACGGAGGCGGGGGAGATGCCGCGCGCGCCGTTCTCATCACCGGCAATGGCCATGCGCGGCGGGACCGTGGCGTGCCGGTCTACCTTTCGCGGCTGGCGCCGGGCATCGAGGTCATCAGTCTCGGCCAGGTCGAGGTTGTCCCAGGCCTTACCGCGGCAAGCGATTACGCGGCCGAGGGGCGGGGGCTCGTCTACGACTACGTGTGGTTCTCAGCCGACGTGGCCGACAGGGGCGACCCCTGCGACGCGTTCCGCTGAGGCCTCAGGCCTTCCGGCGGATCCAGAAGAGCAGGCCGGCCTGGCCGCTGGTGCCGCTCGCCACCAGCTCATGACCCTGCTCACTGCAGAAATGCGGGATGTCCACGAGCGCCGCCGGATCGTCGGCCTCCACCCGCAATACCGCGCCGGGATCGAGGGCCATGAGGCGTTTGCGGGTCTTCAACACCGGCAGCGGGCACAGCAGACCGCGGGCATCGAGTTCGGCATCGTGGGGGGGTGCGTCGTCCATGGCCGCTCCCTACCGGGCGCCCGCCCTCTCGGCAAGGTGGCGCGAACAGGCGCCTAGAGCCGTTCCTCGCGATAGGCAGGGTCGAGCAACCCGCGCTCCGGCAGCCAGGGGTGAACCCGCAGCGCCTCGAGCAGCGTGCGGTTGGCCGCGTCGTGCCGTCCCTGCCGGAAGAGAATGAGCGCCCGTCCCGCCAGGGCGCCGAAATGGCGTGGCTCGAGGCGCAGAACGGTGGCCACATCGGCGAGGGAGGGGCCGAGCCGGCCCTGCAGGAAAAAGAGCGTCGCCCGCTGGTTCCATCCCTCCGCATAAGCGGGCCAGCCGGCGGTCAGCTCGTCGAGGATCGCGATCGCATCGTCGTAGGCGCCCGCGCGCCGCCGCTCCACGGCGCGGTCCATCAGGGCCTGTGCGTCCGCATCCGGTGCTTCGAGCCAGAGCCGCCAGATGGCATCGGCCAGCGGCTGGGCAGCGCCGGGGCTGGGGGCCACGGCAAGGTCGCCGTAGAGCCGCTCGAGGGCGGCGCCGCGAGAATCGTCGCGCGCGACCTCCGCCCCGAGGGCCATGGGAGCCTGATTGAGAGGCAGGACGAGGGTTAGGAGCACGAGGACGGGGCGAAGGAACATGGCGCCATCTTCACCGGCGGCGCGCGCGACGCAAGCGTCAGCCGCGCGCGCAGTCGATGCAGCGGGTCTGGCCAGGGTCGAGGGCGAGGCGCTTCGGCGCGATCTCTTCACCGCATTCCTTGCATTCACTGAAGCTGCCATCGGCGATGCGGGCGAGGGCGCCCTCCAGCCGCAGCCGTTCGGCGGAGCGCCGCCGACTCTGCGCTGCCGCCATGGCCTGCACCTGCATCGCGTCCATGCGGGAGAGCCGCCCGACCGATTGCTGGTCGAGCGTCACGGGCGCGCGATCTGCCGCTGTTTCCGCCTCCTCGGCGGCGATCTCGGCAAGGCGCGTGCGGATCTGGCGTTCGGCGGCGGCGGTCTCGTCAGGCGTCATGCCCTGAAGCTTAGGGTGGCGGGCAGGCGCCGGCAAAGGCGGCGTTCAGGCCGACATCTTCAGCTCGGCGGCGATGGCCGCGATATGCGCCGGGCCGACCTCGCAGCACCCGCCCACGATGGTGGCCCCAAGCGCCACCCAGCGCATCGCATGGGCCGCATAGTCGGCCGGCGAGAGGTCCTTCCGCGCTTCCAGCACGTCCACCGACCGGTCGCTGTCGAGTGCCGCGATCGAGACGAAGCCGTTGGCATAGGCGCCGAGGGGCAGGCCAAGGCCGGGCATCGCCGCCACCGCCGCCTCCAGGCCCGCGGTGATCGCCTCGGGCCGGGAGCAGTTGAGGAGCAGCGCCGAAGCGCCGGCGGCCTTGGCCGCGGCGAAGGCCGCGATCACCGGTTCGCCCGAGCGGAGCAGCGTCCCGTCCGCATCGTCGACCGTGAAGGCCGTCCAGCAGGGCAGGCCGGTCTCGCGCGCGGCCACGGTGGCGGCCAGCCCCTCGCCAATCGAGGTCATGGTCTCGGCGATGATGAGGTCCACATGCGGGGCCTGGAGCGCCGAGAGATGGCGGAACTCGGCCAGCGCCTCGGCGTAGGAGGGCACCTTTTCGGCGCGGTAGCTCTGCACCACAGGCGAGAGGCAGCCGGCGATCCGCGCCTCCCGCCCGGCGGCCGCCCGCGCGGCGCGGGCGATGCGAACAGCTTCGGTGTGCAGCGTCTCCGTGATGTCGCCATAGCCGTTGCGCAGGAGCCGGCGCGGCGTGGCGGCATAGGTGTTGAGCGTGATGATCTCGGCGCCCGCCTCGATGAACTCGCGGTGGACGTCCTCAACAAGCTGCGGCTCGTCCATCATCACCTGGGCGGACCAGAGCGGGACTGCTTCCGCGGCGGCGCTGCGACGGGTGAGCTCCATGCCCATGCCCCCGTCGAGCAGCGTGACATGTCGGTTCGTGCTGTTCATCGCGCTGCCCTCTCACGCCTTGCTGGGCGGTGCAAGCCGGCGCTCATGGCGCCCGATCCGGCACAATGTCGCAAGCGGGGGGCGGCGGATCGGGGGGGAGGGGGAGGACGGTCGCGCCGCTTCAGCCGGCGCGACCGTGTATCGTCACTCAGCGGCCTTGGTGCCGGCGGCTTCGATGGACTTCATGAGGATCGCCTCGGCCTCGGCCTTGTCGCCCCAGCCGATGACCTTCACCCACTTGCCCGCTTCGAGGTCCTTGTAGTGCTCGAAGAAGTGCTTGATGCGCTCGCGGGTCTTCGCGGGGATGTCCTCCAGGTCCTGGATGCCGGCCTGAAACGGGTCGACCTTCTCCACCGGCACGGCGATCAGCTTGTCGTCCATGCC
>JBCBHB010000341.1:2180-4140 GCA_038526025.1 Pseudomonadota bacterium | reverse complement strand
CGCGGCCGCAGCCTCGACCTCACGCCGACGGCGGCGGCGCCGGAAGAGATGGATAGGCTGCCGGTACCGCGCCCGGACGGATCGTCGCCATCCGATGCTGAAACGGTGGTCGCCGCTGTCCCGACCCCGGACGCCTCGGTGCCCCTGCCGCCCGAGCAGCCGGGGACCGGTGAGGCAGCAGCCTCTCAGGAACCGGAGGCCGCAACGCTGGGGGATGGCGAGCTTCCGGAGGAGGAGGATGGCCCGCCTTCGACGCTTGCCGTTGCCGCGGCGCCCACACCGGCCACACGACCGAAGGACGTGCCACCAGCCACACGCGGCAGCCTGGTTCGGCTGGGGGCCGGAAGTTCGAGCACGCGGCGCGACGGGCCGCGTGTCGTGCGCCCGACGCCCAGCAGCCCGCCCGAGACGATCTCCATCGGGCTACCCACCAGCCTGCCCGCGCGCGTCCGTCGAAACGCCAACGAGGGCCAGCTGCCGCTCGGCGAGATGACGTTGATCGGCGTGCTCGAGCTTGAGACCGGTCGGCAGGCCCTGCTGCGCCTGCCCAACGGCCGTTACCAGCGGCTCAGCGTCGGCGACGAGGCGGAGGGTTGGCAGATCACGGCAATCGGTGGTCAGAGCATCAGGCTGAGACGGCAGGGCGACGAGCGCGTCCTCGCCCTCGTGGCTCGCTAAGAAACCGAGCGCCGGGGCTTCACCCCGTACGCCCCTGCCGCCAGGCCGCCCACGCCTCCGGCGTGTCGAGATCGACGAGGGCACGGCGCCCCTCGAGTCGAACGACCGTCACGAAATCGGCATTCTCGCTCAGGATCGCGCGCGCGCCCTCGTCCGCCGCGAGCAGGCGCAGCGGTTCGAAGAACCGCCGGCCGATGAGGACCGGGTTGCCGGGCGTACCGTCGGCAGCGGCCGCACGCACGATCTCACGCCCCTCCGCCGGGTCGAAGGCGGCGATGAGCCGTGCATGGTCCTCTGGCTCAAGCTCCGGCATGTCGGCCAGGGCGATCAGAACACCGTCGGCCGCGGGGTCCACCGCAGCGAGGCCGGCGGCAATGGACGTACCCATCCCATCCTCGGCACGCGCGTTCTCGACAGTGCGGATGCCGAGCCCCGAAAGCGCCGCGTGCCGTGATGCAGCGCCAGGGCGGAGGACGGCGATCACTTCATCGGCCCCGGATGCGGCCAGGGCCTTCGCTGCACGGGCGATCATCGCCTCGCCCCCGGCATCCTCCAGCAGCTTGTCCCGCCCGCCCATGCGGCGAGAAGCACCCGCTGCGAGAAGAAGGCCGGCAATGCGGGGGCGGAGCGCGAGCGGGGCCGCGTCGGCATCCTCCGCGCCGGTGCGTTCGACCGCACGCGGCGCGGGGCGCGAGGGGATTTCCTTCAAGAGCCCACCCACGCCCATGGCCCCGATCGCCGCCGCATCCGGCGCCCTGCCCGCGGCCACACGCTCCAGCACCCAGTCCGCCCCGTTGAGCTTCGGCGAGCGTGCGCATCCGGGCAGGCCGATCACGGGTTTGGCGCCGAGGCGCCCGAGGAAGAGGAGGTTGCCAGGATCGACCGGCATGCCAAAGCGCTCGAGCCGCCCGCCAAGTGCGGTCAGCGCCGCAGGACCCACGTCGCAGCGGTCCGACGTTGCCGAAGCGGTGAGGATCAGGAGCATCTCGCCGGGACACGCCGCCAAGGCGGCCGCGAGCGCGTCGGTCTCATGGCCGACCACCCGCTCCGCCGCGAGCGCAATGCCAAGCGCGCGGAGACGCCGGCGGACAGCCTCCGCGCCTTTCTCGACGACGGAGGGCTTCATGCCTGGCGTCACGGTGAGCAACAGGCCCGCCGTGGCATGCGCCCTTGGCGTTACCCGCAGGGCGGTATCGGCGTCTGCAAGCAGCGCCTCTGCCTGCGCCACGGCCGCTTCCGGCGCTGCGTACGGGATGATCTTGATGGTCGCGACCATCTGGCG
>JBCBHB010000341.1:0-2080 GCA_038526025.1 Pseudomonadota bacterium | reverse complement strand
GGCCGCTTGAACCTGTTCGCGGCCGAGCCAGGGCTCTTCGAGGTCGATGCGGCCCGTGTTGCGGATCTCAACGCGCGCCACGGTCGAGCCCCTGGGAGGCAGGATCGGGCGCGAGCGCTGCACCGATGCGGGCGGCAGCAGTGTCCTCGGGCACGTCATCAGCCTGAAGCCGCGCGGCGACCACGGTGTCCTGCCCCGCTGCCCGGAGTGCTGCAAGCTCGGCCGGGCCCAGTGGCTGCCCCTTCTTGAGCCGGCCCGTCGGCAAGGCAACCGAGTGCGCCAGGATCGCCCCCTCAGCCTCGCTGAGGGGCACGGCGCCGAAGATCATGCCGCGGTCTCCGCCGCACGGCTCACCTGCCGGCCAGGGCGCGTCGCGGGCCGGCGCAGGCGCTCGGTCATCTCCGCCATCACGCTCACGGCGATCTCCGCGGGCGTGCGCGCCCCGATATCCGCGCCCACAGGGGCATCGATCCGCGCAACCTCCGCGTCGGCGAAGCCGGCCGCTGCAAGCCGCTCGACCCGCCGGGCATGCGTGCGCGTGGACCCGAGCGCGCCGATGTAGAAGGCCGGGCTCCGGATCGCCGCCATGATCGCGGGATCGTCGATCTTCGGATCGTGGCTCAGCGTGACGACGGCCGTACGCAGGTCGAGCCCATGGGCGGCCAGCGCCTCGTCGGGCCACTCATTGCTGATCTGCTCACCAGGGAAACGCGTGGCCGACGCGAAGGCTTCGCGCGGGTCGATCACCGTCACGTCGTACCCGCTGGCCCGGGCCATGAGCGCGAGGGGCTGCGCCGCATGCGCTCCGCCGACGATCGCCAGCCGCAGAGGCGGGTTGTGAACGGCGGTGAAGAGCACGCCGTCCTCATCGAACCCCGAACGGTCCGCATCGAAGCGCTCCGCCGCTTCTTCGTACCCGATCAGTCGCCGGCTCCAGTCACCAGTGTCGGTGCGAACACCAACCGCGCGACGCGCGGCGCGCTCCGCTACCAGCGCTTCAAGCAGCGCCGGATCCCATCCCGCGCCGGTGCCAACCGGCTCGACCATCACCCTGATGGTCCCCCCGCAGGCGAGGCCCACAGCGAAGGCCTCCTCCATCGAAACACCGAACTCCAGCACCCGGCAGCGCCCGTCCTCCAGCGCATCCAGCGCCTCGACAACCACAGCCCCCTCGACACAACCGCCCGAGACGGAGCCCGCGATCTCCCCTTCACCCGAGATCGCCAGCATGGCGCCCACGGGGCGCGGCGCGCTGCCCCAGGTCTCCACGACGCTCGCCAACGCGGCGCGCCGCCCCTCGCGGTGCCAAGCAAGCGCCTGCTCCGGGATCGCGTCGTGGTTCAGAAGTGTGTCGGTTACGTTGTTCTCTGCCATGGCACCGACATGGCGGGCGATGGCGCACAGTGCAAGCCCGCCGCGTCGGGCCCGCTACCCGATCACGCGCCGGATCACTCGCCGGCGAAGACCGCCGGTTCCCGCACCGGCATGGCATTGCTGAGCGCGCCCGCGCGATAGTCGATCTCACCGCGACGGCTGAGGCTGAGCGTGAGGCGGAGATCGAAAAGCGCCATGCCAAGGTTCCAGGCGGCAACGTAGAAAGTGTTGCGCAGCTCGCCCGTCGCCACCCAGTCCACCAGCGTGTCCGCCATCAGGGCGAGGCAGCCGGCACAGACAACGGTCATCACGACGGGCCGAAGCGGCGACCAGCGGCGCGTCTCGATCAAACGCACAATCGCAACCATCCAGATCACGGCCAGCACGAGCACACCGGCAATCTCGAGCACCATCGGAAGCATCCGCTCTCTCCCCCACACGCTACGACCAGCGACAACAGGGGAAAGATGGCGTTCGAATCGGAGGATAGTTTGACGGGAAAGGCGGTCGCCTGGCGGAGTTGCACCGCATTCACGTCACATTTGCCTCAAAGGCGTCCGCGAAAGGACAGCGGCTCATCGGCCGAGCAACCGCCGTTTCTCGCCCTCGTCATCGGGGCGGGTAAGGGCGTCGGCGAGCGCCGAGAGGCTTTCGATCGAATGCGCCGCCCGGAAGCTGTCCACATGCGGCAGCAGCGCCCGCACCC
>JBCBHB010000340.1:0-4150 GCA_038526025.1 Pseudomonadota bacterium | reverse complement strand
GCTGCCTGTCCTCCGCCGCCACGCGGCGTCGCAGATCGTCCCAGTCCTGGATCGCGTGAACCGCCTCGTACGCGATGATCTTCTCTAGGATCGCCGCCGGCGTCTGCCAGTCCATCCGCCGAAGCTGCAGGAAACCGCGGTTGAACCAGCTGGCGAAGAGATGACGGAAGTCGTCGTCGAGGCCCTTCAGCTCCGGCTCAGCCCGGAGCGCCCCGAGCAGATCCTCCCGCATCCGCACAAGCGCCAGCGTTCCCCCCGGCGCGCGGTTGAGAAGGCGCAGTAGCTCCTGGCTGCGCGGCTCGGCCCGGTCATGCAGGGCCCGGGCGCTGGAAGGGCCCGGATCGGCCAGGAACGCTTCACAGGCCACCCGCACCGCGTCGACATCCGGTCCAAAGCGGGTCGCCGCATCGCGCAGGAAGTCGAGCCGTTCCTCCCGCGCCATCGCCGCATAGTCGTCGAGCAGGGCCTTCGCGCGTGCCGTGCCCGTCACCTCGCCATCGGAGGCGAGAAGCGCCTCGGCGCGGTCCGCCAGCGGCGCCTGAACCTCCGAGCCGATCAGGGAGCGGCCGGTCTCGGTGATCCTGGCGAGCATGTCGCCCAGAAGGCTCGTGCTCTCGCTCATGGCGTTTCCTCTCCGCTTGCGCGCTAGCTGACCACCTCGCCCATCACGGCATCCGGCAACCATGTCGCCAACTCCGGGAAGATGCAGAGGATGATGATCGCCAGCACCATACAGCCGACGTAGGGCAGGCTCCCGCGCAGAATGGTCTTCAGCGGAATGTCCGGCGCAATCCCGTTGATCACGTAGAGGTTGAGCCCCACGGGTGGCGATATCAGCCCGATCTCCATGTTGATCGTCAGCACCACGGCGAACCAGTAGGGGTCGAAGTCCGCGGCGATGACGATGGGCAACAGAATGGGCGCCGCCATCAGGATCACCGCCACTGGCGGCAGGAAGAAACCGGCGATCAGGAGGAAGACATTGATTGCCCCCATCAGCACCCAGCGGTTCACATCCAGCGTGCCGATCCACTCTGCAATCGCCTGTGTCACCGCGAGCGAGGACAGCATGTAGGAGAAGACGCCTGCCGCCCCGATGATGAAGAGGATCATCACGCTCTCGCGCGTCGAGTCCCGCAGAACCACCCAGATCGAATTGAAGTTCCACAGCTTGTAGATGACGACGGCGATGCCCATGCAGAGGAGCGCGCCCACGGCCGCGGTCTCCGACGGCGTCGCGATCCCGCCATACATCGCGTAGAGCACGCCCACGATGATGACGAGGAAGGGCAGCACCCGCGGCATGAGCTCCAGCTTCTGCGCCAGCGTCCAGTTCTGGGGGCGGAGCGTGCCGGCCGAGCCTTCGCGCCAGGTGCTGTAGAGCGACCAGGCCATGAAGAGGCCCACCAGCAGCAGCCCCGGCAGCACGCCCGCGAGGAACAGCCGCCCGATCGAGGTTTCGGTCGCGATGCCATAGACGATCATCGTGACGGAGGGCGGGATCAGAATGCCGAGCGTTCCGCCCGCGGCGATGGAACCCGAGGCCACGCCGTCCGGGAACCCACGCTTGCGCATTTCCGGAATGCCCATCTTGCCGATGGCCGCGCAGGTGGCGGGCGACGAGCCGGACATGGCGGCGAAGAGCGCGCAGGCGCCGAGGTTCGAGATCACGAGGCCACCCGGCACCCGTGTCAGCCACCGGTCGAGCGCTTCGTAGAGGTCCGCGCCCGCGCGGGTGGAGGCGATGGCCGCCCCCATGATGATGAACATCGGGATCGAGAGCAGCGCGAAGTTGTCGAGCTTGCCGAAGAACACCTCCGGCAGGAGCTGCAGCGAACCGATCCCGTCGAACACGATCAGGAAGCCGGCCGAGACGATCAGCAGCCCGGCAGCGACCGAGACACCCGAGAACAGGACGACGACGGTCACGATCGCAACGATGGCGCCGAGGATGAGCGGATCCATGGCTCAGCCCTCCCGCGCGGCGGCTTTGGCCTCTTCGGGCACGGCGGTGGAGAGCGTCGCCTCGGGGTCGAGCCCGAAAGGCTCCTCGATCCCCACGAGCATTGCATAGGTGTCCGCCGCCAGCTGCAGGGCGTAGAGCCCGAAGCCTACGGGCAGGGCCAGGTAAGGCACCCAGAGCGGCGGGTCCCAGGGCGTGTTGGAGGTCTCCCCCCAGTCCCACGCCTCGTGCCAGAAACCGTAGCCGTGCCAGATCATCGCGCCCACCACGAGCAGCGAAAGGCCGAGGACAATGCACGCCAGCACCTTGCGCGCCGGGGCCGGCAGGGCAAGCGGCAGCAGATCGACGTTCACATGGCCGCGCAGGTACTGAACGTAAGGCAGCCCCAGCATGGTGGCCGCGATCATCATGTAAGTGACCGCTTCGGTCTGCCAGATCGTGCTCTCATTCAGCACGAAGCGCAGGAAGATCATCTGGCAGGTGATGGCGACGGCGGCGACGATGGTGAACGCTGCCACTATTCCGCAGATCCGGCTGAGCATCCCGATGGTCCAGAGCACGGGGTTGCCCCCGTGGCGGGCGGCGGGAATGGCGTGGGCGGAGCCGGACATGGCGTCTCCCATGGGGCTGGAGGATCCCGAGCTGCTCGGTCAACAACCGGCGCTCGATGTCGGGACGAGACGGCCCCGGACGATGCGCCCGGGGAGGGGGCCCCGGCTCATGCACCCGGGGCAGGAGCCCCCGAAGACTGCAGAGGGGGCAAGATGCCCCGGGTCAGGCCAGGGGCGCGCGCGGCGGATGCCGGGCGTTACTCGACCGAGAGCGCGAGGTCGAGCAGGCGCTGGCCCTCGGCATTGCCTTCCAGGAACGCCTTGTACGACGTCTCCTTGGCGATCGCCTGCCAGGCCTGGAAGTCGGCCTCCGTCATGTCCGCGATCTCGACGCCGTTGTCTGCAAACACCTTCGCGGCGTTCGCATCCTGCGTCTTCGCTTCGGCGAGGTAGTAGGCCTCGGCCTTCGCCGCGCCGTCCATCAGCGCCTTCTGCTGCTCTTCCGTCAGGCCGTCGAACTTGGCTTTGTTCATGAGGAGCGGCTGGTACATGAACCAGAGCGCATAGTCGCCCGCCGGGGTGAAGCACTTCACCTGCTCGTAGATGCGGTAGCTCACGAAGGACGAGGACGAGGTGTTGGCCGCGTCCAGAACGCCCGTCTGCATGGCGTTGTAGATCTCGGAGCTCGCCATCGAGGCGATCGAGGCGCCGGCACCCGCCAGCATCTGCTCGAACGCCTTGCCGGCGGCGCGGCTCTGCAGGCCCTGCACGTCGTCGGGCGCGGTGATGCAGCGTTCCTTACCCGCGAAGCCACCGGCCAGGTAGCCGTGCACCAGCACCATCACGTCGTCCTCGGCCATGATCTTCTCGATCTCGCCCATGAACTCGCTCTCGTTCAGGCGGGCCGCATGGTCGTGGTTCTTCACGAGGCCGGGCATGAGGGTGAGGTTGTAGGCCGAGCGCAGGCCGCCGGCGTAGGCGAGCGGGAACACGGTCATGTCGAGCTGACCGCGCGCCAGCGGCTTGTACTGCTCGCGCGGTTTGAAGAGCGACTTCGAGGGGAAGATCTGGATGTCGAGGCCGACATCCGCCTCCTTCACGTGGTTCGCGACGATCTCGGCAACCTTGTGGCGCACATCCGAGGTCGACCACTGGTGGCTGAGGCGCAGTTCCTCGGCACTGGCGGGGATGGCGGCGAGGCCAAGAGCCACGGCCGCCGCGAGGGTCGCGGTGGTTTTCATGATTTCCTCCCTTTGCCCGCCTCGCGGGCGGTGCACTTGATCCCGGCAGTTTTCGCCGGCTGATCTGAGGTTTTGTCGCTGCGGGCGTCGAAGTCAACAGATTGCATACAATCTTTGCCGGTACGAAAGCGCTGGACGTTCGGGCGCGGGGACGCAATCTCGTGGGCTATGACCACCGAACGCGCCCATTTGCTGCATGACGGCATCGAGGATCTTATTCTGGACGGAAGCTTCCCCCCGGGGAGCAGGCTCGACGAGATGTCGCTCGCCGCGCGTTTCGGGGTGTCGCGAACGCCGGTCCGCGAAGCGCTGAGGAGCCTGTCCACAGCCGGGCTTGTCGAGCTGCGGCCCTATCGTGGGGCGGTGGTCGCGGAGATCGGCCCCGGCAGGCTGGC
>JBCBHB010000339.1:0-4156 GCA_038526025.1 Pseudomonadota bacterium | reverse complement strand
CCGTTGTGAGCGCGTCACCGCCTTCATCGTCCAGAATGGCATTGCCTACGTCGAAGGCCTGCAGGCGTTCTGGGACCCCATCCGGGCGCTCTGGCAGAACAACGGACAGGCGGAGCGCGACGCCCTGCGGCCGTTCCTCGAGGTCGAGGCGACCGAGTGGCAGTACACCCACGGCGTGCCGAACCCCGCCGTCATCAGCCCCGACGCCTGGATCACGGACCAGTACTACCTCGACCGTCCCGGCAACCAGGAGATCCAGCTCGACCTCTTCTACGACTACCGGACGAACGTGGACCTCTACCCCAGCTGGCAGGCGCTCTTCCGCGAGCACCAGCCGCCGACGCTGATCACCTGGGGCAAGGGCGATGTCATCTTCCCCGAGGCCGGCGCGCACCCCTACACGCGTGATCTCGAGAACGTGGAGTTGCACATCCTCGATGCGGGTCACTTCGCGCTCGAGAGCCACGGCGCCTTCATTGCGGCCGAGATCCTGGACTTCCTCGATCGCGAGGTGGACACGGCCGGGAACTGAGGGACGCGCTGCGCATTCTCCCTACACGGTCCCCAACCCAACGCCCCGGCCATTTTCTGGCCGGGGCGTTTCGCTCTTTCGCTCCCCTTATCGCGATGGATCGGCTAGCGTTCCCCCATTACGGGGCAGGTCGGCATGGGAGGATGCGATGCTGACACTGGCGGGGGGGCTCGGCGCCCCGGCAACATCTGTTCTGCGTCTTCTTCCACCAGTGTTCGCGGTGATCCTTCTTCTGCTCGCAGCCGGCTGCGACGAGTTGCGGGGCATGGACGGCTCGCCGCAGGCAGCGCCGGGTCCCAGCGCCATACCCGTGCGCCAGGCGCAGGCGGGCCTCACCGCGCTCGGCTACGCGGTGGGCCCCGTGGACGGCGTGCTGGGCCCCCGCACCTCGGCAGCGATCACGCGCTTCCGCGAGCGAGAGGGCATGCGCGCGATCGCCCCGCCAGAAGCGGCGATAGACCGGGTCTTCGCCGACCGCCTTGCCGAGCGCCTGGCCTTCGAAGGGCTGGAATGGCGCCGCCGTGCCCGTCGCGCCGCCCAGGCCGAACGTGCCCGCGCCCGCGCCCCGGAACCGCCGCCAACGCCGGAGGGCGAGCGGGACGATGCGCTCGAGGATCTGCTGACCCGCTACGAAAGCGGTATCGCACCGGGACAGTGACGCTGATGCCCCTTTCGCCCGCCGGTCGCTCGGGGCAGGCTCGCGGCATGAGACGACTCGTTTGTTCCGTTGCGCGCCGGGCGCCGAGAGCGCTTGGCGGCCTGTGCCTCTGCGCAGGTGTATTCGCTGCCGCATTTTCGGCCATCGCCCCGCCCGCCGGCGCTCAGTCCGAAGGCGGTTTCGCGGTCGATCTCGATGCCGTGAACTGGAACGATGTGCCCTCGGATGTCGCCGCCTATCCAGGTGTGCCGCTCTTCACGATGCCGTTCCTGAAGGCGCAGATGGACATCGTCACGCTGGCGACGAGGACCGGGGACTACACCACCGCGCTGCGGCTGATCGATACGCTCACACGGCGCTACCCGCTGGTTGCGGACTTCCATGCCACCCGCGCGGCACTTCTCGCGGCGCAGGGCGATGTGAACGCCTCCCTCGCCGCGCTCGACACGGCGTTGGACCTTGGCTTCGATCAGGTCGCCAGACTGCGCTCCTCCCCCGCCTTCAAGGACCTCAGCAGCAATCCCGGCTTCCGCGACATCACCGCGCGCCGCCGCAAGCCGCTCCCCATCGAGCCCCGGGTCGTCATCGCCAGCCGGGTGGAGGGTCAGACCGCCGAAGTGCAGCACGACAACACGCAATGGTCCCAGCGCCTTGGCCGTCTCGTGAGCCGCTTCAATTTCCCGCCGACGCTCGCGGACCGCGCGAGCTTCGACGATGTGTCGGAGGGCAGCCTCACCGGTCGCCTCGCTGCCCGCATCGAGGCCGGGGAGGCGGCGGGCCTCGACGGCGTGCTCTACGACAATCGGGACCGGGACCACGTGACCCTCAGGCGCGAGCAGTTCCCGCAGCTCTCCTTCGTCGAGTACAGCCGCGCGGCAAAGGCCGCCCAGCTCGACTACGGGCTGAACCTCTCGCTCTTCTTCAACGCGATCACCATCGGAAACTCCTCCACCGCGCGCACCGGGCGCTACTGGCGCAGCCAGCCGCGCGTCGCCCTCACGGAGCCGTTCGGGCCGCAGGGCCTGGCCGCGCACTACCTGGCGGATCACTTCTATTTCTTCCCCGAGCATCAGGACCACGATCCGGTCTCGGAGGGGGGCAAGGGCGACGTCTTCCCCGCGAACACGCCCCTCTACATGGTCAGCCAGGGCTCCTCCGGCTCCGAGTACCGTCTGATGCTGGGGGCGCTCTACGCGCTGGCGGCCATGTCGCCGGATACGCAGGCATTCCTCGATCAGCGGAACCTGACCGCGCCGACGCTGCAGATGATCCTGCGCCGCGCGATGGCCCCAGTCGCGGACGATCCGGAGGTCTACCTCACCGGCGTCGCCCATCCCTCGGCCTTCGACGGTGCCGCGCTGGACTGGGAGCGGGTCGTCGAGATTGCAGAACGGCTGACGCCCGAGACCATCCCGCCCGTGCCGCTTCTGCGCGTGCTCAGCGATGTCTCGGCGCAGGAGGGTACGGACTTCTTCGGTGCAGGGCTCAACGAGAAGCTCTTCGACACGGGCTTCAGCCTTGCCCGCGTCTGGCGCTCGAAAGATGTGAGCCGGGAGATGCTGCTTGTCTCCGGCCCGAACTTCGAGCCGGGCCAGGACGTGATCACCATGCGCTGGGTGCTCCTGCGCGGGGACCCCGAGCGCGTGAAGATCCAACCGCTCGACCGCCGCGGCCGGCGCGCGAAGCTGACCGTGGATTGGCACGACACGGTCGCCGTGCCGGGGCGCGACGACATGAAGAGCCAGCGCGTGGATATCGCCGTCTTCGCCGACAACGGCTTGGAGATTTCCGCGCCCGCCTTCGTCTCGATCCTCTTCCCGGCCGGCCAGGCCCGGGACTATGAGCCGGACGGGCAGGGCGGCCAGCGCATCGCGCGGATCGATTACCGGGCCTTCGCGGATGACGAGACGGTCTATGACGACCCGCTCATCTTCCCGACCCGGCGCTGGCAGGACCGGTACGACTACGACGCGGACGGCAAGCTCCTCGGCTGGACGCGCCTGCATGAAGACGGCGCGCGCGAACGCTACACGGCGAGCGGGCAGTTGGTCCGCGAAAGCGACCCGAACGGCCGGCCGCTTGTCGTCGAGAGTGTCGAGTACCCGCTTCGGCGCGAAGGTACGGGCGCCCGGGTCGTGCGGGTGGAGCCGACGGGCCGGCTCTTCGACTACATCTATCGTGACGAAGCCGATCTTCGCGGCGTCCTCTCGCCCCGCAGTGTGGTGGCGGATGAGGGTGAAGCGGCGCGCGGGGCGGCCGACTGACCGACCCGCGGCAGGCCCGTCAGGTGACGACGATGGCGTGGATGCCGGACGCTGTGGTGCCCGTCGCATTCACGCGGGAGACACCGCAAAGCAGGTAGCCGTAATTCGGCAGCTGCACGCTGCGGACGCCTCCTTTGACCGACACGAAGTTCACCGTTCCACCGGTTTCTACGTAGAGCGCGACCGCCACGTCATCGAAGTCCGTGATGTCGTTTGGCGTGACCGGGACGTAGTCGATCCCCGGGCCGGTAGGCGAGCCGGCGCGGCCCGCGAACGGATTGTCCATGGCGTATCCTTTCAGGCTGGCGGCAGCGCCGCGTCTGCCCCATGCCCGGGGCGCCCGGCCGTTCTCGCCCGGCCAGTAGAGGTGTTGCGCAATCTCGGGCAGGGGCGCGCGCTGGGTTGCTGCCGGGCCCCGAGTGCAACAGCCCGTGATCGCGGCGCCGCCAGGCATTGTGGCCGCGCGCGCCGCCGGTCTAGGGTCGCAGGATGAGCCTGATCGTCTACACCCATCCGTCGAGCCACCGGCACGTCACGCCACCGGGCCACCCGGAGCGCGTCGCCCGCATCGAGACCGTGGATGCCGTCCTTTCGGGCGCGGAGTACGATGGGCTGGTTCGGCGCGAGGCCCCGGCGGCGGATATCGCCGCGCTGAAGCGGGCCCACGATGCCGACTATGTCGACGCCATCATTGCCGTCGCC
>JBCBHB010000338.1:0-4162 GCA_038526025.1 Pseudomonadota bacterium | reverse complement strand
TCACCGCCACATGGCGCATCGTGGGCCCGCGCGTGAAGCGGCCCTGGCCTTCCGGTGCGTCCCTGTCCCCGGCCGCCATGCGTTACTCGGCCGGCTGTTGCAGCGCGCCGGGGGCGCGGCTCAGCGTCGTCTCCCGCCCCGCCTGAGGATGGCGCGGCACCATGAAGGCGAGGATGAGGGAGAGGAGGGCGAGAGCGGCCGCAAGACCGAACACCGCGCCCGGCGAGGCGAGCCATAGGAGGCCGAGGGGCGCCGGCAGGCCAACCGCGGCGATGTGGTTGATGGTGAAGGAGACCGCTGCCGTGGGCGCCTGATCCGCCGGATCGGCGATCTTCTGGAAGTAGGTTTTGTGCGCGATGGCGAGGCTGAAGAGCATATGGTCGATTATGTAGAGCGCCATCGCCAGCAGCACGCCCCATTCGAAGAAGTAGATCCCGGCATAGAGCCCGAAGACCACGAAGAGCCCGACATATTCGACGCAGAGCGCCAGCCGCTCCCCGAAACGCTGGATCAGCCGGCCGGCCACGGGCGCGAACCACATCACAAAGAGGTAGTTGACGAGCATGAGGGCCGTGACCTCGTGCACCTCCAGCCCGAAATGCTCGACCATCATGAAGGGCGCGAAGACGATGAAGATCTGCCGCCGGGCGCCGCCGATGAACTCGAGCAGGTAGTAGAGCCAGTAGCGCGCCCTCAGCACCATGGTCTTGTTCTGCACCACCGGCGCCACGAAGCGCGGGAAGGCGGCCCAGCAGAAGACCGCGATGCCCGCGCAGGCGAGCCCGGCGGTCCAGTACACCACCGAATAGGGCAGCTCGAAGAACCGCCAGCCGGCGATGATGGCGCCGAACACGATCAGGCTGCCGAAGGAGCCGGCCGCCCTGATGCGCCCGATCGCCTCCGGCGCGCGGTGTTTCGGCAGCCATTGGAGCTGGAGCGACTGGTTGATCGTCTCGTAGTAGTGGAACCCGATCGAGGAGAGGATCGTGGTGAACATGAGCCCCCAGAACGTGGGCAGCTCCCCGGTGATGGCCGTGCCGAGGCCGAGCACGATGAGCGATAGATAGGCCAGCAGCTGCTCGCGCATGAGGAGCAGGATCCAGACCACCAGGAACGCCAGGAACCCCGGGATCTCCCGCGCCACGTGCAGCACGCCGATGTCGAGCCCGTCGAAGGCCGCTTTCTCCACCACGAAGTTGTTGAGGAGCGCCATCCAGGTGGCAAAGGCCAGCGGCGAGGCGATGGCCATGAGGATCAGCAGCACCTCCGGCCGCTGCCAGCGCGGCAGGTGGTCGGACGCATCGACCGGCACGCCGTCGGCACCCGATGGCTCGGTCACGGATCGCGTCGGCCCGGGAGGGGTGGGGGTGCTCATGATCGGTCCTTGGCGCGCCGCTTCGCTGCCGGCGCTGCGCTTCCTAGCACTTCGTCCCCCGCGTTGTCTTGCCGGGCGTCCCTCTGGCGCTTTGGCTCGTTGGTATCGGAGGAGCGGCAGTACGGTGCGGCTTGAACGCGTAGGCTCGGCGGCTCTACACGCGTAAGGTACGGGGTGCGGTGATCCGCCGAGCGCGAAGGAGCCCCGATGGACACTGGATTGCATCCTGCCCGCGATTGGCCGATGAGCCAGGCGGTCGTGGCCCGCGATAAGCGGGTGCTGCACCTGCCCATCGCCAAGAATGCCTCTTCCTCGCTCAACACGCTGATGATCGAGCTGAGCGGGCATCCTGAGCGGCACAGGCTTCTGCAGAACCCGCACCGGCTGGAGGCGAGCGGCCTGCTTCTCGGCGAGCTCGACTTGCCGGAGGCGGCTGCGCTGCTCGAAGACCCCTCCTGCTTCCGCTTTGCCGTGGTGCGCGACCCTGTGGAGCGCCTTGCGAGCGCCTTTCTGAACAAGATGGTACAGACCCGCACGAAGCCGGAGAACACACACGCCGCCGAGATCGTCGCCGAGATACGCGGCGAGGCGCCACCGGCGGCGGCCACGCTGGAGCGCGGGGTGAGCTTCAAGGAGTTCGTGGGCCATATCCTGGCCCGTCCGCCCGAGGTTCTGGATACTCATTGGCGGCCGCAGATCCTGTTCCTGGGCCCGCTCGATCACCTGCGGCTCTACACCACCGACGGGCTCGACGTGCTGGCGCACGATCTTTCGGAGCATATCGGAGCGCCGGTCCGTATCCCGCTCCGCAACCAGTCGAGTGTCGCGGGCGGCGAACGGACGGAGGGGCTCGCGGAGCTGCTCCCGGGGGAGATCGCAGATCCGCAGCAGGTCTCCCTGTCGCACTTCTACACGGTGCCGCTGCGCGCGGCGGTCGAGCAGTATTTCGCGGAGGACGTCACGCTCTTCCGGCGCGTCGATGCCGACGTAAAGGCGCGCCGAGAGGCGTTGGCCGCCGCTGGCAGCAAGCTTGACGGGAACAGCAGGGAAGGGGCGTATCTGCCGCCACTCACGCTCCGCAAGCTCGCCAGCCTTAACGGAATGCGCCGTCTCGTCGGGCTGGAGCCCGTGCGCCGCCGGTAACGGTGGCCTCGAAGCGACGGGCCCCGAGCCCATCGTCGGAACCTCTCGGGCCGCGCGTACATTGACGCGATGACCCGTTTGCCGGCAGGTCGCGCTGCCGTCACACTCGGCCTGAGGCTTCAAAGGACACAGCTCATGCCCGCCACGCCCCGCGAATACGCCTGGATGGCGCTCGATGCCTACGACAACAGCCTGACCCCGAACGACCCGGACAGCACGGTCATCGCGGATCCGGCGGTCGAGGTCGAGTTCCCGGAATGGCGCGTGCTTCCGCCCGAGGGCGAGAAGGCCGAGGACCGCAACGCGACGCGGACGGACATGAGCGGCTTCGAGGCCAATGTCTACGTCAACGACACGACTCAGCAGATCGTGATCGCCTTCCGCGGCACCGAATTCGGCTACTTCGTCGATGCGGTGAGCGAGGGCGACTTCGACCTGATCGACGAGGCGAACCTCGACAAGGATGTGGAGAGCCTCTTCGGCTACTATCAGGACGAAGGGCGGACGCTGAAGGGCATCGAGAACGAGGCCGGCGGCTTCGCCGAGGCGCTGGAGGACCGGTTCGGCTTCAGCTCCGTCGAAGCGCAGGTCTTCGAAAGCTTGCTCACCGTCTTCGGCTTTGTCGGCGATCCGGTGGAGGAGCTGGCGCTTGCGGGCGAGGAGGTGGTGCGGGACCAGGCGCGGGAGGCGGTGCGCCTCACGCTCGAGACCGCGTCGGCCAACCCGGGCTACGAGATCACGCTGACCGGCCATTCGCTGGGCGGCGCGCTGGCGGCGATGACCGCCGTGGCCGTGGGCGCCCAGGCCGTGACCTTCGATCCGGCACCTTACGCTGAGCCCAACTGGCTCGGCGACCTGCGTACCGAGACGGACATGCTGTTCGACACGGAGTTCACCGATCTCGAGCTCTCGACGCTGGGCTGGGATCGGACGCGGACGCCGGTGGAGGCCGCGGCCGAGTTCGTCAGCGTCCAGCGGCTCGACGGCAGCTTCGTGGAGGACACCTACGAGACCGCGAGCCCGCTCGACCTGCCCGGCGAACGGTCCGACACGGTGATCGGCCCGCTGGGCTTCGGGCTCGACCCCTTCACGCTCCACTCGGCCGACCTGCTGACCCTCGTGATCGACAGCGAGATCCGCGAGACCGAGAGCCGGCGGAGCTTCGAGGACCTGATGCGGGCGCTGCCCAACACGCTCGACGACTTCGACGAACGCGTGGTCTCGCCGGTGGACGACGAGACCAGCACCTTCTTCCGCACGCTCCTGGTGGAGGACGGCTTCTACACCTACTTCTCGGCCGTCGTCGGCTCGCTCGGAGACATCTATCGAGGCTTCGCGCCGCAGGGTGCCGAGGGTGCCGGCGCGCGGGACGTGGAGCGCGCGCTCACCGAGCCTTTCATCGAGGCGCTGCCCGGTTTTGTGGACGGCCCCTTCGATGTGTTCCCCGCCGCCCAGCTCTTCGACCCGGCGCCTCCGGGGGACGGGGATAACGTGGTGGTCGGCACCTATGGCGGGATCGAGACGCTCTCCGGCGGCCTCGGTGCGGACCTCATCGCGCCCGGGGGCGGCAACCGGGACGTCATCATCGGCACGCTCGCCGAGCATGACGGCGACACGATCACCGAGTTCAGCGCGGGCGACCGG
>JBCBHB010000337.1:0-4178 GCA_038526025.1 Pseudomonadota bacterium | reverse complement strand
GACGGCCGCGGGGATCACGCCGATCTGGGCCAGCAGGTCGCGCCGCCGCGGCGAGGCGGAGCCCAGAACGAGGCGCAGGCTGTGATCGGGCGCGGGCACCGACAGTGCGTCTTCCCCGGCTGGCCCGGTCGCATGCGCGGCGTCGGCCAACGGGCGCGCCTTACTTGAAGCGGTAGGTGATGCGGCCCTTGGTGAGGTCGTAGGGCGTCATCTCGACCTGGACCTTGTCCCCCGCCAGCACGCGGATGCGGTTCTTGCGCATCTTGCCTGCGGTGTGGGCGATGATCTCGTGATCGTTCTCGAGCTTCACACGGAATGTCGCGTTCGGCAGAAGCTCGACCACGACCCCGGGGAACTCGAGGGTCTCTTCCTTGGACATGGACAATCCGGTGTTGTTACAGGAACGCCGCGATATGACGCCGTTACGCGGGGATTTCAAGCGGTAAGCGGGTTTGCACGCTCAGCCGCCGAAGGTGCTGCGCACGAGTTCGATGATCTGGTCGCGGGTCTGACGATAGGCGTGAAGCTTCTGATCGCGGTTCTCACCGATACCGCTCGGGTCGAGTACCGGCCAGTACTCGATGTCCACCGCCGAGCCGCGCGTGCGCTCGATCGCCTGGCGTTGCGCGGCGGGGGAGAGGGCGACGATGAGGTCGTAGCCTGTGATGTCGTCCCCCCAGGCCTCCATCTCGTCGAAGCTGCGGGGGCGGTGCTTGGCGATGTCGACGCCTTCCTCGCCTGCGACGAACGCCATGAAGGGATCTACCTCCTCCGACTCGCGCACGCCGCAGGACTGGACGAAGACGCGCCGGCCATGGAGCTTCTTGAGCAGCCCCTCGGCGAAGGGCGAACGGATCTGGTTCTGGTTGCAGCAGAAGAGGACCGACCCCGGCAACGCGCCACCCGAATAGGCGCGGGGCTTCGGGCCGTCGGCCATGCCTCAACCCCGGAACTGCAGCGCGCAGATCACCGTGAAGAGCCGCCTCGCGGTGTCGTGATCTGTTAGAAGCCGGCCTTCCAACCGCTCGCTCAGCAGGCGCGCGCCCTCGTCGTGAATGCCCCGCCGCCCCATGTCGATCGCTTCGATCTTGGAGGGCGGGAGCTTCTTGACCGCGTCGAAATACGCTTCGCAGATCGCGAAGTAGTCCTTGATCACGGCACGCAGGGGCCCGATGGACAGGCGGAGCTCCACAGGATCGGCGGCCTCGCTCTCCCGCACTTCGAGCTGCAAGAGCCTCTCAACCATGCCGATGCCGAGCGTGTAGGGGCCCCCTTCGCCCGGTGCGCGGTTCGCCGGGCGGAAGCGGTTGTCCTCCATGAGGTCGAAGAGGGCGACATCCAGTTCCTGCTGGATCTCGGGCGTGCGGGCACGCGGCTTGTCCTCAAGCAGGTTGACGGCTGAGAGGCGGTCGTTCTCGGCGAAGTCGGTCATTCGGCGGCCTTTCGTGCCGTGAGCCGGTCGGTTACCGAAAGCGCATGAGCTTCCAGGCTCTCGGCCTCGGCGAGGCGCGCGGCCGCGGGGCCGATGGCGGCCAGGCCCGCCGCGCTGGCACGGGTGAGCGTGGTGCGCTTCATGAAGTCGAGCACGGACAGGCCCGAGGAGAACCGGGCCGAGCCCGCGGTGGGCAGCACATGGTTCGGCCCGGCCACATAGTCCCCAAGCGCTTCGGGGGTGTGCCGGCCGAGGAAGATTGCGCCGGCATGGCGGATCTGCGCCGCAAGGCCATCCGGATCGGCGACGGCGAGTTCGAGATGCTCTGGCGCGACACGGTTCGCGAGCTCGGCCGCGTGCGCGAGGTCCCGCGCGACGACAACGCCACCATGCCGCGCCCAGCTTGCCGCTGCGATCTCTCGGCGCTGAAGGGCGGCGAGGCGGCGTTCGACCGCCGCCATCACCGCCTCGCCGAGCGCGGCGTCGTCCGTGATGCAGATCGACTGGGCCGTCGCATCATGCTCGGCCTGGGCGAGCAGGTCTATCGCGATGAGGTCCGCGTCGTTGTCCCCATCGGCGATCACCAGCACCTCGGACGGGCCAGCGATCATGTCGATGCCCACATGGCCGAAGACCTGACGCTTGGCCGCCGCGACGTAGGCGTTGCCCGGACCGGTGATGACATCGACGGGAGCGATGGGATCGGCCCCGTAGGCAAGGGCGGCCACGGCCTGTGCGCCGCCGATCCGCCAGATCGTCTCGATGCCCGAGAGCCGGGCCGCCAGCAGCACCAGCGGGTTCACCACGCCGTCCGGTGTTGGGACGCACATCACGATGCGCTCGACCCCCGCCACGGCCGCGGGGATGGCGTTCATGAGGAGCGATGACGGATAGCTGGCGAGCCCGCCGGGCACGTAGAGCCCCGCGGCATCCACCGGCGTCCAGCGCCAGCCGAGATGGATGCCGGCCTCGTCCTCCCAGGCGGCATCCTCTGGAAGCTGCCGGGCGTGGTAGGCGCGGATGCGGTCTGCCGCGAGTTCCAGAGCGGCTCGGGTGTCGGGCGAGACGGTGGCAATCGCCGCATCGATCTCGTCGGCGCCGAGCGCCAGGGTGTCCGCGGTCGCTTCCCAGCGGTCGAACTTGCGGGTGAGCGCGACCACGGCGTCCACCCCCCGGGCGCGCACATCGGCGATGATCTCGGCCACCGGTCCGTCCACGCCCGCATCGGAGGCGCGTTTCGCCTCAGCCAACGCCGCAAAGGCAGCGTCGAAATCCGGGGCGTCGTGGCGAAGAAAGGCGGGCATGGCGCAACTACCCTTTGACTGCGGAGCTCGTTCGCCCTGATAGGCCCCGGCCTAGGCCGCATGCAAGGACGAGGGGCGTTCCAGGGGCCATAGGCCGCTGGCGCCGGGCCGGGCGAGCGCCTAAGAAAGCGCGGCAATCCAGCAGGGGAGGACGCCATGGAGCAGATCGCGGCCGAGATCCGCCGTCTCGCACTCGAGGCAGGGCGCGCCATCATGGACGTCTACCAGCGCGACGACTTCGGCACCCGGGCGAAGGACGATGCCTCGCCGGTCACCGAGGCTGATATCGCGGCAGACGAGATTATCGGTGCGGGCCTTGCCTATGCTTTCCCCGAGATCCCCGTCGTGACCGAAGAGCGCGTGGAGAGCCAGGAAGGCCCGGTGCCCGAGAAATTCTTTCTGGTAGATCCGCTCGATGGCACCAAGGAGTTCGTGCAGCGGCGCGGCGACTTCACGGTAAACATCGCGCTGATCGAGCATGGCCGGCCGCGGATGGGCATTGTCCTTGCCCCTGCGCGACAGCGGCTGTGGCGCAGCCTGGCAGGGGGCGGTGCTGAAGAGGAAGCCCTCGACGAGCTTGTGCACCCCGTGGCGGACAGCGCGCGCCCGATCTCGACCCGCGAAGCCGATCCGGAGGCCCTGGTGGTCGTCGCATCAAAGTCCCATGGCAATCCGGAAACCGATGCGTTCATCAACCGCTTCCGGCCGCGCGACAGCCGGAATGCAGGGTCCTCGCTGAAATTCTGTCTCGTGGCCGCGGGAGAGGCCGATTTCTACCCGCGCCTCGGCCGAACGATGGAGTGGGACACGGGCGCTGGGCATGCGGTGCTTCTGGCCGCAGGGGGGGAGGTGCGAACGCTCGAGCATCTTCGACCGCTCGCCTACGGCAAGCCGGGCTGGGAGAACCCGCATTTCCTGGCCTACGGGCCCGGCGTGCCGGTGGGAGAGCGATAATGGCGCCGCCCGCCGAAGCGGTCACGGTCGTCATCCCAGCGCGCCATGCCTCCAGCCGCTACCCCGGCAAGCCGCTGGTGCCGCTGAAGGGCGCCACGGGCATCTCGAAGAGCCTCATCCACCGCGCCTGGGAAGCGGCCTGCGCCGTTTCCGGCGTCGACCGTGTGATCGTGGCGACCGATGATGGGCGGATCGCCGACGCCGCGGCGCGCTTTGGCGCGGAAGTGGCAATGACGGCGCCTGAGCGCCGGAACGGCACCGAGCGGTGCGCCGAGGTGGCCGAGGCGCTGGGGCTTGCCGGGATCGTGGTCAACCTCCAGGGCGATGCCCCGCTCACCCCGCCATGGTTTGTCGAAGAACTGGTGGCGGCCATGCGCGCCGATCCCGACTGCACCGTCAGCACACCGGTTCTGCGCTGCGATGCCGAAGCGCTCGCGAATTTCAGGGCCGATCGTGCTGCCGGTCGTGTCGGCGGCACGCTCGCGGTG
>JBCBHB010000336.1:0-4191 GCA_038526025.1 Pseudomonadota bacterium | reverse complement strand
CGCGGACCTTGCTGACGGGTTCATCCATCTCTCCTCGGCCGAGCAGGTTCCCGGCACCGCCGCGAAGCACTTCGCGGGGCGCGGTCCCCTGATGCTCCTGGCCCTGGAGGCCGATGGGCTGGGTGACGCATTGCGGTGGGAGCCATCGCGCGGCGGGGCCCTGTTCCCGCATCTCTATCGTTCGCTGCAGGCGGCGGATGTGCTCTGGCAGGCGCCCTACGCGCCAGACGCGGACGGGGCGTGGCCGCTGCCCGGCGCGGCGGCGCCGTGAGGCGGCGCCTGGAGCGACTGGGTCTTGCCGCGCTGAAAGGGCTCGACCCTGAACGCGCGCATGGCCTTGCGCTTACAGCCTTGCGCCACGGCCTTGGCCCCCGCGCTCCCGGCGGCCGACCGGTGACATCGTCGCGCCTGGCCACGCATCTTGGCCCGCTCGCGCTCGCGAACCCGGTGGGTGTTGCGGCGGGGTTCGACAAGAACGGGGAGGCGATGGCCGGCATCCTCGCCGCTGGGCCCGGTTTCCTGGAGGTCGGCGCAGTGACGCCCCTGCCGCAGGCGGGCAACCCGCGCCCGCGCCTGTTCCGCCTGGTAGAGGATGAGGCGGCCATCAACCGCTTCGGCTTCAACAACGATGGGATGGAGGCGCTGGCCACACGTCTCACAGCGGCGCGCGCCGCCGGCCTGCCGGCCCCCATCGGCCTCAATCTCGGTGCCAACAAGACCAGTGAGGATCGTGCAGGGGACTATGAGATCCTCATCAGGCGGCTCGGCGGCCTCGCGGATTTCCTGACCGTGAACATCTCCTCGCCGAATACGGAGCGGCTACGCGACCTGCAGGGGCCGGCAGCACTCGACGCGCTTCTGGCGCGGGCCATGGCCGCCATGTCGGAGCTTGCTGCCCCGCCGCCGCTCTTCCTGAAGATCGCGCCGGATCTCGACGAGGCGGGCCTCGACGCCATCGCCGATGCCGCTATCCGTCACGGCCTCGCCGGCATCATCGCGACCAACACCACCCTCGCGCGCGACGGGCTGCGGAGCGCGGCGGCGGCGGAGGCTGGTGGGCTCTCCGGCAGGCCTCTGCTCGCGCCGTCCACCGCGGTCCTGAAGTCTGTTGCCATGCGCACGAAGGGCCAGCTGGCGCTCATTGGCGTCGGCGGTGTTGCAAGCGCCGACGATGCCTACGCGAAGATCCGTGCAGGTGCCTCGGCCGTCCAGCTCTACACGGCGCTGGCCTATCGGGGCCTCGGCCTCGCGGCGGAGATCGCGCAAGGCCTCGATCGGCTGTTGGCGCGGGACGGGCTTGCGAACGTGACGGAGGCTGTCGGTGCCGATCTTCCCTGAGCAGGCCGTTCAGCTTGCCACGTGCTCCGTCTCGAGCCGCTGCGCGAGCGCCGGGTAGCGCCACGCCAGAAGGACCGCGCGGAGAAGCAGGAAGACCCAGACCGACGCCCACATGCCGTGATTGCCCAGCGTCTTCGTCATCACCCAGCCGAGCGGCAGGAAAATCGCGGCAACAACGATCATGGCGTTCCGCATGGCCGGCCCCGCAGCCGCGCCCACGAAGATGCCATCGAGCTGGAAGCAGGCCACGCCGGCGATCGGGATCAGCGCCGCCCAGAGCACGTAGGCAGAGGCGGTCTCCCGCACCTCCTCGACATTCGTGAAGAGGCGGACGATGTCCATCGAGAAGAGGGCAAGCAGCAGGGCGAAACCGCAGGCCAGCAGGGCCGCCGCCACGCTCGAGACGACGACGGCGCGGTTCAGCCGCCGGGCCAACCGGGCGCCTACCGCCTGTCCTACCAGCGTCTCGGCCGCAATCGCGAAACCGTCGAGCCCCGCGGCGGTCACGAAAAAGAACTCCAACAGAATGCCGTTCGCCGCGAGCACCAGATCGCCCTGTTGGGAGCCGAGGCGCGTGATCCAGGCGAAGCAGATCGTCAGCAGCAGGGTCCGGATGAAGATGTCCCGGTTGAGGCGCAGGAGCGCGCCCAGTTCGCCGGCATCCAGAAGCCTGTCGCGGCTTGGTCGCCAGCCCGTTGGCAAGATCTCAGCCAGCCGTTGGCGCACGCGCCAAAGCCCGTAGGCGAGCGCGACGCCATGGGCGATCACCGTTCCGAGCGCCGTCCCTTCGATGCCGAAACCAAGGCCGAGTACGAGCGTCAGCGTGAGCAGGATGTTGCTGAGCGAGAGCAGCAGCTGCATCTCGAAGAGCCGCCGCGTCCGTTCCTGCCCCACGAACCAGCCGAGAAGCGCGTAGTTCGCAAGCTCCACCGGCGCGCCCCAGATGCGGATGGCGAGGTATCGCCCGGCCGCGTCCTCTGCCGCGGCCGACGCTTCGAAGAGCGCAAGCACGGCCCAGATGATCGGCGCTTGCAAGAGAATGAGGCCGGCGGCGCAGCCCAGGCCCAGGATCAGCGCACGGGCCAGCGTGTTGGCCACGCGCTCCAACTTGCCCGCCCCCAATGCCTGGGCCGTGGTGCCCGAGACGCCGATCTGCAGGAAGTTGAAGGAGGTGAAGATGAGCGACATCGCACTCGCCCCGAGAGCGATGCCTGCGAGGAGCGTCGTGTCGCCTAGGTTACCGATAATCGCCGTGTCGATCGCGCCCTGCAGCGGTACGAGCGCGTTGGAGAGCACCACGGGAAGCGCGATGGCGATCACCCGGCCGTAGGTAAGCCCCGCGATCTCATCGGGGCTCCCACGTGCCGCCTCGGCGCTCATACGTCGGACCGGCGTCCGCGCGTGCTCGCCGAGGGTCTGTCCTCATGTGCTTCGAGATCGCCGCCAAGCTCCTCGGCGCTGCGGGCGCTCGCTGCGGCGACGTCTTCGGTCTTCTGGTCGTCGAACAGCCGGCTTCTCATGCGGTCCTCGATCCAGTGGGTCAGAGCGTAGACGATGCCGAGCGCGAGGAGGGCTAGGCCCAGCCCCGCGATCAGCACGCCATCGGCCGTCTCCACCTCCAGCAGCACGAATTTCCGCACCACCGCAAGAAGGCCGATGATGACCACGGTGCGCACCTGCACGAGACCGTGATGCCCGCGAACCGCCTGATGGATCGAGTGCGCGAGCTCAATCGCGATAAGTGCGGCAAGGGCGCGGTCGAACAGCCCTTGGAACGCCGTGTAGTCGAGCTGTTGATCTGGCTTGGTGAGATGCGGCCAGAGTGCGATGAGGAACGACCCGGTCGCGAGGAGGATAACGCCTGCCATGCCCGCGAGCAGGACCGCGGAGATCCCGCGTTCGAAAAAGGAATAGCGTAGCTTCTCCATCCTGCCCCTCCGCCCTGTGTTCGACCCGCGAAGGTGGCGCGGCAGGTCTGCGGGTAAAGCACGGGTACGAGACTGAGCGACGTGTCGCCTTTCAGTCCGGCATCAGGAAGTTGCCGCGAAGCATGGCGAAGGGGCGGGCACGTTCTTCCTGCCAGGCTTCCACCTGCAGATGCGCCACGCGACGGCCGGGCTTCAGCACGCGGGCGCGCGCGTAGCAGTCCCGAGCCCTGCCGGAGCGCAGATAGTCCACTGTCACGTCGATGGTGCGCGGCATCGGCGGGAAGCGGCCGGCGCGGACTGCTTCGAGACCATCGCCGCCCGCATCGATCTCGACCAGCACCCGCTCCCAGGCGAGCTCGATCAGCGCCGTGATCTCGAGAAACGACCCGGTGACGCCGCCATGGATAGCCGGCAGGAACGGGTTGCCGATCAGCCGCTTCTCGAAGGGGAGGCGCGCCGTGAGTTCATCTCCCAACCGCTCGAAGCGGACGCCGAGAAAGCGGTTGTAGGGAACATTGCCGGTGAGGGTGGCGAGGGTGGCATCCCGCAGCGCCTCCCGCTCGGTCGCGGTTTCGGGCAGGCTCATCTTCCGCCCTCCGGCTTGGCGCGTTCCAGGATGAAGGCCCCCGCGGCGGAGGCGATCGGCGCGTCCGGCTTGTCGTGATACGCAACCGCGCGGGCAAACCCCACGGCACGGGTGAGACGGTAGCACTCGGCGCGTGCGATCACGGCCTGCCCGGGCGTGGCGGGGCGCATGTAGTCGATGCGCAGATCGAGCGTCGCCGTTGCCCTCAGCTTGCCTGCCTTCGCCGTTCTCTCCACCGGTGAGGCCATGACCGCCGCGCCGCAGGCCGTGTCCAGCAACGCGGTGATGACGCCGCCATGCATGACACCTGTATCGGGGTCCCCGACGAGCCGGGTATCA
>JBCBHB010000335.1:0-4192 GCA_038526025.1 Pseudomonadota bacterium | reverse complement strand
GATCACGTTGTCCGTTAGCGGGCCGTCCATCGACGCCATGCGGGTGACTGTTGCGGCGGCGTGTTCGGTCTCCCCCAGCGCCTGCGGTTGGGCCGGCTCGGGCAGCGCCGGGGTGCTTTGCGGGGCAAGCTCGGGCCGCAGCTCCTCAGGCGCTCCCCCCGTCGCCTCGCTCGCCCGACTTTCAGGCGCAGGCGTCGATGACGCAGAAGCACTGTCGTCCTCGCGACCGTCTCTCTCGCCCGGAGCCTCGGAGGCGGCCGGTTCTTTGGGCGTCGCGGTTTGCGCATCCAGGGCCGGTCGTTCGTGTGCGAGGGGGGCTGCGTCCTCGGCACTTTCGTTGAGCGATGGGGTCACATGTCCGTCGACGGGTAGCGCCGCCTCAGGCGACGCATCCCTGGTTTCGGCGCCCGATGCTTGTTCGCCGGGATCCGCCGTTGCGCCCGGCATCGGGGCACCGTCCAGCACCGGTGAGGGCAGGGCCGTTTTCTGCAGGCGCTGGGCCCGTGCGGCATCGATGGTCGCGAGCAGCGGTCGCCAGCTCTGAAGGCACGCATCGATCACGGCACGCAGGCCGTGCCCGCTCGCCAACGGGGCGAAGTTCTGGTCGAGCGCTGCGTAGGTGCGTCCGATCCGGGCGATGTGCAGGACCATCTCGTCCGTCACGGGGTCGATGGCCACGATCCACGGATCGCCGACATCCGTGGCACCCCCCTCCCATTCCAGCTGCGGGGCCACGCGGTGCAGGGTCTGCTGGAGCGCCGTGAGGGTCGATTGCTCCTGCGGGTTCCACTGCGCGACCGGCGCTTGCCAGGCCACGTCGAGGCCGATCACGGTGAGGTCGCGTGTCTCTGTCACGGCAGAGGCTTCCTAGCGGTGGGGGATGACTCGGGCCGCCCCGATCAGGGCCGTCCGTTTCCAAGCGGTGAGGGCGCGTCTTCGCCGAGCATCTCGTAGAGCCCCGGCTCCAGATGCGCCAGTACGGTCCATCCGAATTCCCGCGCCCCGATACCCAGCGCATCGGCCCAGGGGGCGTAGAGGTCTTGCGGGATCCGGCCGAGGCCGTTCTCCACCTGCGAGACGAAGGAGTAGTAGCGAAGCCCGAGCTTCTCGGCGAGGTCGGCCTGCGTGAGGCCGCGCGCTTCCCGGCGCTCCTTGAGCCAGCGGCCGAGCCTGCGCCGCAGTTCCTTCGTCGTGTCTTCCGACGGTTTGGCCGCCGACTGGCGCGCCCGTTCTGCACACATGTCACGATCCTCCAACCCTCCGCGGCACCCTGCTGAGAATACTGCAGCCTGTCAAGCAGATGTTAAATAGCAGAATCTGCTTCACATGAGCTGCTTCTTTCCCTATATCCTTGCCGGCGCCGCCCCCGGGCGACGCGCTTTCCAGACGCGATCAAGGACTCGCCATGAGACAGAGCATTGTTGAGACGGCCGACACGGCGCAGGACGACCCGTCGGAGACAGAACACACGCTCGAGATCGAGAACGCCTCGTTCGAGGAACTTCTCTACACAAGCTGGTTCGTCGACCGCCCGGCCAAGGCCCAGGATGACAGCGGCGTCGTCACCCTCGAAGTGGACTATACCGACTTCAGCCCGCTGGACGTGCCGTTCGAGGAGCTGCCGTTCACGAGCTGGGTCGTCGAGGATCCGGCGCTCGCTGCACAGACCACGACGATCGATACGAACGACTGGGTCCATCTTCCCGCCTTCGACCCTTACGTGGACGAGCTCTTCAAGGTCATCCTCGGCCGCCCGTCGGATGATGGCGGGCGGGACTTCTGGTCCGCCAAGAGCTTCGGGGGCACGGAGCTTTCCGACATCGCGGACATCTTTCTCGACAGCTTCGAGTTCACCGATCGCTGGGGTGAAGACCTGAGCGACGAGGACTTCGTCGAGGGCACCTATCTGCGGTCGCTTGGCCGCGACGCAGACGAGGCCGGCAAGGAGTACTGGGTCGAGCGTCTGGCCGATGACGATTTCGGCCGAGGCGACATGGCGGCAGCCTTCGCAAGGTTCACGCACGATGGCGGCGAGGACGCGTTCATGTCCTAGGCGGCGCTGTCGTCGGAGCGTGATCCCGGCGGTCGCCGCCATGTCCCCTTTGGGCGCCGCCGGGTGGCCCCGGTTCGCTGCGAATAGCCATGCTCGCTGCCGGACCGGGGCCCTTTCTGCCGACAACAGTGCCGCAAACCCCTAAGGAGCTATTCGAGACGCTTTTCATCTAATGGTTGTGCGCTGGCGCCGACATGTCAGCATGATCGGATGACCCAACGAGAAGAGGAGTGTGCCCCATGAAAACCGCCACCGCCGCTGCGTCCCTTGCGGCCCTCCTCCTGGCCACTGGCGCCTTGGCCGACACCACCGACGTGACCTGGAAGACAAAGGTTGTTGTCGGCAAGGACGGCACCTTCTGCCGGGACGATCCGAACTGCTTCAACCGTTACCACCCGGAGATCCCGCCGGTCGCGACCGCGTCGCCGGGAGATTACATCACGTTCCACACGCGCGACGCGCTCGACAGCGATCTGACGCTCGATTCGACCGCCGACGACGTGGCTGCTCTCGATCTCTCCGGCGTGCACCCGATGCAGGGGCCCGTTGCCATCGAAGGGGCGGAGCGCGGCGATGTGCTCGCGGTCACCATCATCGACATCGTGCCGGACGAGTTCGGCTACACGGTCATCGTCCCCGGCTTCGGCTTCCTGCGCGATGAGTTCACCGAGCCCTATTTCGTCGGCTGGCAGCAGGATCGGACGCATGCACGTTCCGACGCCATGCCCGGCATCGCCGTGCCCTACGAGGCCTTCACCGGCTCCATCGGCACCATGCCGGGCGAGGACGAGGTGACCGCCTGGCTCGCGCGCGAGACCGACCTTGCCGCGGTGGGCGGCATCGCGCTCCCGCCCGAGCCGAACGGCGCGTTGCCGGCCGCCCTTTGCGGACCCGGTGGTACGGTTGCCGAGCGCTGTCTCCGCACCATCCCCCCGCGCGAGAACGGCGGCAACATGGACGTGCAGCAGATGCAGGTGGGCACCACCATCCTCATCCCCTGCTTCATCGATGGCTGTGGCCTGTTCGTGGGCGACGTGCACTACGCCCAGGGGGACGGTGAGGTGTCCGGCACGGCGATCGAGACGGGCGCCATCGTCACCGTGCGCACCGAGGTCCGGAAGGGGGCGGGTGCCGACATCACGACCCCGCAGGTCGAGGGCGGCCCCCAGATCAAGAACATGGAGCCCTCGAGCTTCCACCAGACCATCGGCTACCCGTTGAAGGATGAAGGCGAGGTGCCCGTCTATCACACCTATCTCGACAGCCAGCCCATCGCCGGCCTCACCAACCTGTCCGAAGACCTCACCCTGGCGGCCCGCAATGCGGTGCGGGCCATGGTCTCCCACATCCAGCGGGTGCACGGCCTCACGCGGGAGCAGGCCTACATTCTGGCGAGCGTGGCCGTGGACCTGCGCATCGGCCAGGTGGTGGACGTGCCGAACTACGTGGTCACCGCGGTGCTGAACAAGGATGTGTTCGAGGATGCTGAAGACTAGGCGCCGCTTCCTCGCCGCCGCGCTCTGGGCCGTCGCCGGCAACGCGGCGGCGCACACGCCCTACGGTCAGTGGGTCGTCTACCGCCAGAAGCACCTGCTCATCGGGGCGCATCGCGGCGATGCGCGAACCTATGAGCAGGCGAAAGCGGTGGTCGCCGCGCTGGAAGTGGAGCTTCCGGCGGCCGCGGCCCGCGTGGCCCGTGGGCCCCACCCCCAGCGTATCGCCTCGCTGATGGGCACCGGCCAGCTCAACGTCGCCGTTCTTCCGGAAGCCGAGGCGGCCGCGATGGTCGAGGGCAGCGCGCCCTTCGAGAACTACCGGCCGACCCCGCTCACACGCCTCGCGGCGCTGAACGATGGTTACACGCTCTTTGCGGCCGAGGGTCTGCCGCCCGACCATGGCTGGCTGATCGTCCAGGCGCTCGACCATAGCGGCATCGCCCGTGCCCCGCGCCCCGATGCCATCACCCTCCACCCCGGTGCGGCGGCCTATTGGCGGGGCGATCCCAAGCCCTGATCGGTCGGCCGCGCGGTACCGTCAGCTTTTGGGCACCAGATGCTCGAGGTCGGAGCGCAGTTCCACGCTTTCCTGCTCGTTCGGATCGGTGCGCGCGATCACCGCCTTCGCTTCCCGGTCGGTCAG
>JBCBHB010000334.1:0-4197 GCA_038526025.1 Pseudomonadota bacterium | reverse complement strand
TGTTCTTTCTCGGCTGGGGCGACCTTGCGGCGCAATTCGCAGGCCTTGGCGCCTTTGTCGGGCATTGCCTGCCGGTCTGGCTCCGGTTTCGCGGCGGCAAGGGGGTGGCGACGTTCTTCGGGATCGCGCTGGCCCTTTACTGGCCCGCGGGGTTGACCCTGGCCGCCGTCTGGCTCGGCGTGTTCAAGCTCACCCGCACCTCGGCCGTCGCCGCCCTGGTGGCCGCCACCACGGGGCCGATCGCGTTTTTCGCCTGGGGGCGGCTGGAAGCCGTGCTGGCCATGGCGGTACTGGGGCTCGCGATCTGGCTGACGCATCGGAGCAATATCGCCCGGCTGCGCGGCGGGCAGGAAAACCGGTTTTGATGTAGCATTTAACGCGTCTCTGTTCGAACTTTGTTCCGATTTCGCACGCCGCTTAAGCCGGCCTTAACCATGGGCTGCGCCAAGTCCCCCTGCCGCGGGCACCCAGCCCGCCAACGGGAGAACCATCATGGCGATGCTCGCCGGTGACGTCGGACTGACTGCGCCTTCCCGCCCCGTTCCGCCCGCAACCGGGCCCGAGGAACGCCTCGCGCGCCTGCAGCTTGCGCGCAGCGAAAACGTGGGGCCGCGAACGTTCCTGACCCTCCTCACACGCTTCGGCCGCGCCAGTAGGGCCGTGGAGGCTCTGCCCGAACTTGCCCAGCGCGGCGGACGGCGCGGCTATGCGCTCTGCACCGAGGAGATGGCGGCGGCGGAGATGGCGGCAGGCGAAGCGGCGGGGGCGAGCCTCGTGCTGCTCGGCGACCTGGCCTACCCGCACCGGCTGGCAGCCATTCCCAACCCGCCGCCCGCGCTCTGGCTGCTGGGAGATGCGGCGGCGCTTTCGCGTCCGGCCATCGCCATCGTCGGCGCGCGCAACGCCTCGGCGCTCGGCCTGCGCCAGGCGCGCCGGCTCGGGGCCGGGTTGTCGGATGCGGGGCAGCTGATCGTGAGCGGCCTTGCGCGCGGGATCGACCGTGCGGCGCATGAGGCCGTGCTCGACGCCTACGGGATCACGGCGGCCGTCCTGCCCGGCGGGATCGACACGGTCTATCCGGAGGAGCACGCGCCGCTGGCCCGGCGCATTGCCGGCAGCGGCGGCGTGGTGCTCACCGAATGCCCGCCCGGAACGGAGGCGACCGCTCGGCACTTTCCACGCCGCAACCGGCTGGTCTCGGGCCTGTCCGACGGTGTAGTGCTGGTCGAAGCCGCCGCCCGGTCCGGCAGCCTCATCACGGCCCGTTGCGCGCTCGAACAGGGGCGGGAGGTTCTCGCCTGTCCCGGCGCGGCGGAGGACCCGCGAGCGGCAGGGTGCAACGAGCTGATTCGAGACGGTGCAGCCCTCGTCCGCCATTCGGAGGATGTGATGGAAGCGATCGCCCACCGCCGGCTGAGCGGTTTCGCGGAAGGGTCGGACGAGTTCCGCTTCGACCTCGGCGCGCTCGATGAGCCGAGCGATCTCGACGATTTTTCCGATTTCGACCCGGAGGGCGCGGAGGAGGACAGCACGCTTGCCGAGCAGGTCATCACCCTCATCAGCACGGCCCCGGTGGAGACGGACGAGCTGGCGCGCATGGCCGGCGCCTCTCCCGCGCAGCTCGCGCTCGTCCTGCTCGAGCTCGACCTGGCCGGCCGTGTCGCCCTTCTTCCGGGGGGCCTGGTGGCGCTGCGCGCGGACTGACTTTGGCGCCTGAACCGATGGCAGCCGGCGGCCACGATCAGCCGTTGTCCGTCGGCCTGGGCACTACCGCGCGTTGACAGCCCCGATACTCGGCTCCATGTTCCCGCGCTGTTCATCTGAGGGCGGAGCGGGGACACGCATATGGCCGTGGTCGTGGTGGAGAGCCCGGCGAAAGCCAAGACGATTAACAAGTATCTCGGCGCCGACTACACGGTGCTCGCCTCCTATGGGCATGTCCGGGACCTGCCGCCGAAGGATGGCTCGGTGCTGCCGGACAAGGGCTTCGAGATGGCCTGGGAGGTCGACACCAAGTCGGCCAAGCATGTCCGCGCCATCGCCGAAGCGCTGAAGGGTGAGGACCGGCTGATCCTCGCGACCGACCCCGACCGCGAAGGCGAGGCCATCAGCTGGCATCTCCTCGAGGCGCTGACGAAGCGACGTGCGCTGAAGAAGGACACGCCGGTGCAGCGCGTGGTCTTCAACGCCATCACCAAGAACGCGGTGACCGAGGCGATGGCCAAGCCGCGCACCATCGATATGGAGCTGGTGGAAGCCTATCTCGCCCGCCGCGCGCTCGACTATCTCGTGGGCTTCAACCTCTCGCCCGTGCTTTGGCGGAAACTGCCGGGCGCCCGCTCCGCAGGCCGCGTCCAGTCCGTCGCGCTCCGCCTGGTGGTGGAGCGTGAGCAGGAGATCGAGGCCTTCGTGCCCCAGGAGTACTGGACCGTGAAGGCCGGTCTCGAAGGGGCGAAGGGCAGCGCGTTCGAAGCGCGGCTGACATCGCTTGACGGCAAGAAGCTCGACCGGTTCGACCTCGCCACGCTCGACGACGCCTCCGGCGCCGTGCGGGCCGTTGCCGGTGCCAGCCTGCGCGTGGCCTCGGTCGAGGCGAAGCCCGTCACCCGCAACCCTTCGCCCCCGTTCATGACCTCGACGCTCCAGCAGGAGGCATCGCGCAAGCTCGGCTTCGGCGCGCAGGCCACCATGCGGGCGGCTCAGCGGCTCTACGAGGCGGGCCACATCACCTATATGCGGACGGACGGGCTCGACATGGCGCCCGAGGCCGTGCGCGACGCTCGCGCGAATATCGGCCGCCGCTACGGCGACGCCTACGTTCCGGAGAAGCCGCGGGTCTACAAGACCAAGGCCAAGAACGCCCAGGAAGCGCATGAGTGCATCCGGCCGACCGATATGGGCGTGAGCCCCGAAAAGATCCGCGCGGATAGCGACGAGAGGCGGCTCTACGACCTGATCTGGAAGCGCGCCATCGCGAGCCAGATGGCCTCCGCCCGCCTCCTCCGCACCACCGTCGAGATCGAGGACGGGGCGGGCCGCGCGGGCCTCCGCGCCACCGGTCAGGTCGTCCAGTTCGACGGCTTCCTGGCGGTCTACGAGGAAGGGCGGGACGAGAAGTCGGACGACGACGACGCCCGCCGCCTCCCCCCGCTGGAGGAAGGCCAGGCCCTCTCCTTTGCCGCGGGTTTCGCAACGCCGGACTTCGACAAGGCCGCCGAGGCCGGCGACGAGGTGCTGGAGAAGACCAGCGCGGACGGTCTCACCACCCACAAGGCCGGCGTGATGAGCACGGATGGCGCGGTCGTCGGCCTCCAGTCCTTCACCCAGCCCCCCGCCCGCTACACCGAGGCGACGCTGGTGAAGCGCATGGAGGAGCTCGGCATCGGCCGCCCCTCCACCTACGCCTCGATCCTGACCACGCTGCAGGAGCGCGCCTATGTCCGTAAGGACAAGAATCGCCTCTTCGCGGAGGACAAGGGCCGGCTCGTGACCGCGTTCCTGATGAACTACTTCCAGCGCTACGTGGAGTACGACTTCACCGCAGCGCTCGAAGAGGAACTCGACGACGTCTCCGGCGGACGGGTCGACTGGAAGGCGCTGCTCGAGCGGTTCTGGAAGGAGTTCTCCCAGGCGGTGGAGGGCACGGCGGAGCTGCGCATCTCCGAGGTGCTCGAGACCATCAACGAAGTGCTCGGCCCCCATCTCTTCCCGGACAAGGGCGACGGTTCGGACCCGCGCCAGTGCCCGCTCTGCAGCTCGGGCAGGCTCTCGATCAAGACGTCCTCGAAGACGCAGTCGGCCTTCATCGGCTGCACGAACTACCCCGAATGCCGCTACACCCGCCCCTTCGGCGTGCCGGACGCAGCGAACGAGATCGCGAACCCGGACGGCAAGCTGCTGGGCCACGACCCGGAGACAAACGAGCCTGTGACGCTCCGCTCCGGCCGCTACGGGCCTTACGTGCAGCGTGGCGAGCCGGAGGGTGATGCGAAGCCCAAGCGCGCCAGCGTGCCGAAGGGCAAGCCGCTCGAAAGCGTTACGCTGGAGGACGCGCTGGACTGGCTGGTGCTGCCCCGCGAGGTCGGCAAGCATCCCGAAGACGGCGTGGTGATCGAGGCGGGCATCGGCCGCTTCGGGCCTTACGTGAAGCACAACCGCACCTATGCGAACCTCGAGAAGGGCGACGATGTCCTGACC
>JBCBHB010000333.1:0-4202 GCA_038526025.1 Pseudomonadota bacterium | reverse complement strand
CCTCGATCAGCGTCTCGCGCTCGATCAGCGCTTCGCGCACCAGCCTGAACTCGTAGTATTCGAGGTAGCGCAGCCCACCGTGGAAGAGCTTCGTGGACCAAGACGAAGTGGCCCCCCCAATATCGCCCTTTTCGCAGAGGAAGACACTCAGGCCTCGCCCCGCGGCGTCGCGCGCGATGCCGCAGCCGTTCACGCCGCCGCCGATAATCGCGATGTCGTAGGTCGTGTCCGCCATGGCGTCCTCCGGTATTCGCATGACCGCAGGGTATCGCGCTCGTTTCCTTTCGCAAGATCATCATTTGCGCGCGCTGTCGCAACGAGTTGCGGAGTGGCCGGACGGAGGGCCGGGTGACAACCCGAACGAATCATCTCCTAACTGCTTGCAATCGCGCGGCAACACGGTCCATTCTTTCCCGCAGAGAACAGAAAGGTGATCGCCGAGAATGCCTGCGGCGTCACGCCGCGACAGGGAAACGAAAGAAAACGCTCATGGCGCTCTCCATCCGACAGCGCGCGATCATGAAACAGGCGCGGCTCGAGGGGCAGGTGCAGGTCGACGCCCTTGCCACGCTCTTCGAGGTGAGCCCGCAGACCATCCGGCGCGACCTCGGCGAACTCTGCGAAGCGCGCCTCCTGGCCCGCGTCCATGGCGGTGCGGTGCTGGAAAGCGGCGTGGCGAACCTCGTCTACGAAACGCGCCGCGCCCTTGCCGCCGATGCCAAGACCGAGATCGCGCGGCTGGCGGCGGACGAGGTGCCGGAGGGCGCCTCCCTCTTCCTCGGCATCGGGACGACCACCGAAGCGGTGGCGAGGGCGTTGGGCGACCGGCGCGACATGCTGATCGTGACCAACAACCTCAACGTCGCCCACATCCTCTCGGAGAATGAAAGCCTGCAGGTCATCCTCACCGGTGGCCGCCTGCGCCGGGCAGATCGCGGATTGGTGGGCGAGATGGCCGTGGATTGCGTGGCGGGCTTCAGGCTCGATCTCGCGATCCTCGGCATCTCGGCCGTCGACGCGGAGGGCACGCTGCTCGACTACGACATGGCCGAGATCGCGGTGCTGCGCGCCATGATGAACCACGCCCGCCGCCGGATCCTCGTGGCAGACCATACGAAGTTCGCCCGGGCGGCGCCGATGCGCGCCGCCAGCCTGTCGGAGTTCGAGGTCATCGTCAGTGACCGCGCCCTTCCGCCTGCCCTCGAGCGCATGGTCGAGCAGCGGGGGCAGCGCCTGCTGCTGCCGGCCCTTGAAGGGGCGGACGCAGCGGTGGAAGAAGGAGCGGCCGCCGAATAGCGGCTCCTGCTCCAGCCGGCCGTCTGCGCCGGCCCGCCACCGAGGTTCGATGCCCTTTCGTCCGCGCAACACGGCCGCCGCATGATCGCGGCGCTGGAAAGCTGGCTCGCCGGCAGTCTCGGCATCGGCCTCGGCGCGGCGTTCTACGCCTTCGCGGTGTTCTTCATTGGCGGCGTGGTGAAAGGCGGCCTTGGCTTCGGCCTGCCGCTCGTCAGCATCTCGCTTCTGCCGCTGCTTCTGCCGATCGAGCTTGCACTGGCCATCAACGCCCTCATTCTGCCTGGCCTGAACGCGTGGCAGGCGCGCCAGTCCGGCCGCTTCAAAGAGGTGCTGCAGCGCTTCTGGCCGCTGGCCCTCACGCTCACGCTCATGCTGCCCGTGGGTGTGTGGCTGGGCGCTGGGCTGCAGCTCGGCACCCTCACGCTGTTCCTCGGCATCTTCGTCATGGCCTTCACGCTCTTTCAGGCGCTGAGCCCAAAGGTGATGATCCCGGCGCGCCTCGAAAGGCCGGCAGGCGCGCTCACGGGCATCCTCGCCGGTCTCTCCGGCGGGCTGACCACGATCAACGGCCCCTTCTTCATCCTGTTCCTCGTGGGCCGCGGGGCCGACCGGGCGGTGCTCACCGGCGCGCTCGGTCTCTTCTTCATCATCACAGGCGTGATGCTGAGCGTCTCCTTCGCGGCCTTCGGGCGGATCCAGGCGCCCGAGGTGGCTGCCGCCATTGCCTGCCTCCTCCCCGCCGTGGTCGGCATGGCGCTCGGCAACAAACTGATGGCGCTGGTCCCGCAGGCGCTCTTCCGGCGGATCGTGCTCACCGCCCTTTTCCTCGCGGGCGCGAACATCACGCTGCGTGCCGCGCTCGGCGGTTGAAGGCTCAGACCACCTCGACCGTGAACTCTCCCACGCCGGCCACGCGCCCCACCATCCGGTCCCCGCGCTGAATCGCGCCCACACCGGCGGGCGTGCCCGTGAAGATCAGGTCCCCTGGCGCGAGGGTGAAGAGAGCGGAGAGATGCTCGATGATCTCGGGGATCGACCAGATGAGCTCCGAAAGGTCACCCTCCTGCCGGCGTTCGCCGTTCACATCCAAGGTCACGGCGCCCGTCGTCGGATGCCCGATCTCCGAGGCAGGCACCAGCGGGCCGATGGGTGCCGAGGCGGCGAAGGCCTTGCCGATCTCCCAGGGTCGGCCCGCCTTCTTCATCTGCCCCTGCAGGTCGCGCCGTGTCATGTCGAGCCCAACAGCATAGCCCCACACATGCGCCATGGCGTCAGCCGCCCCAATTTGCCCGCTGTGCCCAGCAAGCGACGGGCCCAGCGCCGCCACCAGTTCGATCTCGAAATGCACGTCCTGCGAGAGGGGCGGATAGGGAAACCGGCCCGTCGGGTTCAGGTCGTCGGGGTTCTTCTGGAAGAAGAAGGGCGCCTCACGATCGGGGTCGTGACCCATTTCCCGCGCATGCGCCGCATAGTTGCGCCCGACGCAGTAGATCCGCCGCACAGGGTAGAGCGCCGCGCTGTCCCTCACCGCCAGAGCGGTCCGCGGCGCAGGCTCGAACAGGTAGTCTCTCATATCGGTCCCGAGCGCCATCGCTGCCCCTCCTGCCTATTCTTTCATCGAACTCTCCCGACAGCTGGCGCCGATGGCAAGGCGCGACACAGTTTCCGGCGCTTATTCACGTCTGACGCTGCGACTTTGTTTGACAGGCGCGCCGCAAGCGGCTGGAAAGGGGGCACCCGAAAGGGCGCGGACCACCGCTGCGCCCGACCCCGCCGGCAACCCGACCGGCGGCACCGACAGGGAGACAGACATGAAGAAGCTTGCTGCCGGCATCTCCACGCTCGCCGTGGCCGCCGTCACCCTCACCGCCTTCGGCGCCGATGCGCGCGATCTGCGCTGGGCCCGCGCGGGCGACAGCCTGACGCTCGACCCGCATGCGCAGAACGAAGGCCCGACCCATACGCTGGCTCACCAGATCTACGAGGGCCTCCTCCATCGTGACATGTCCGGCCAGATCGTGCCGGGCCTCGCGACGGACTGGGCGCCGACGGAAGACCCGAACGTCTGGCAGTTCAACCTCCGCCAGGGCGTGAAGTTCCACGAGGGCCAGGACTTCACCGCCGAGGACGTCGTGTTCTCCATCGGTCGTGCGAAGTCGAAGAACTCGGCGATGAAGGAGCTGCTCGGCTCCGTGACCGAGGTAAAGGCGATCGACGACCACACGGTGCACTTCGTCACCGACGGTCCGAACCCGCTCCTGCCCGCGAACCTCACCAACCTCTTCATGATGGACAAGGGCTGGGCCGAGGAGAACAATGTCGTCGAGGTGCAGAACTTCGACGCGTCGGAAGAGACCTACGCGGTCCGCAACACCAACGGCACGGGCGCCTTCGTTCTCGAGAGCCGCGCGCCGGACGAGAAGACGGTCCTGACGCAGAACCCGAACTACTGGGGCAAGGGCGAGTTCCCGCTCGAGGTCGACTCGATCACCTTCACGCCGATCCAGAACGCCGCAACCCGCGTCGCAGCGCTTCTCTCGGGCGAAGTTGACTTCATCCAGGACGTGCCGGTGCAGGATCTCGGCCGTGTCGAAGGCGCGGATGGTCTGGTGGTGCGCACGGCCCCGCAGAACCGCGTGATCTTCTTCGGCATGAACCAGGGCGCCGACGATATCGCCACGGACAACATCGACGGCCGCAACCCGCTGAAGGACCTCAATGTCCGCAAGGCGATGAACCTCGCGATCAACCGCGACGCCATCCAGAAGGTCGTCATGCGCGGCCAGTCCCGGCCCGCGGGCGTGGTGATGCCGCCGTTCGTGAACGGCTGGACCGAAGAGCTCGACCAGGTCACCGCCGCGAACGTGGCGCAGGGCAAGGCGCTGATGGCCGAGGCCGGCTATCGC
>JBCBHB010000332.1:0-4166 GCA_038526025.1 Pseudomonadota bacterium | reverse complement strand
TCTCCGATCTTTTTCCCTGCTTCGAGGACCCGAGCCGCGCGGTCGCCGCCATGGCCGCGCTCATGTTCTACGGCGAGGCCTTCGCCGCCGCGCCGCCCGGCAGCCCCGCCAGCCTTCCCGAATCGGTGCTTCCCGAAGGACCGCTTGGCGAGCGCGAGGCCAAGGCGGTGATGAAGGCGGCCGGCCTGCCGGTGGTGGAGGACGTGCTGGCGACGGATCCCAACGCCGCCGCAACCGCCGCTTCGCGTACCGGCGGCTCGGTCGCCATGAAGATCCAATCCCCTGATATCCTTCATAAAACCGAGGCTGGGGGTGTGGCGCTCAACGCCACGGCCGAGGCCGCCCCCGCCACCTTCGAGCGCATCATGGCCGCTGCCCGCGCCCATGCGCCCGGGGCGCGGCTCGAGGGTGTCATGGTCTCCCCCATGGTGCCGGACGGGGTCGACTGCATCCTCGGCGCCAAGAACGACCCGGTGTTCGGCCCGGTGGTCCTCTTCGGCCTCGGCGGCATCTTCACGGAGGTCCTCGGCGACGTTGCCTTCCGCCGCGCCCCTTTCGATGCCGCAACCGCGCGCGAGATGATCGGCGAGGTAAAGGGCCGCGCGCTTCTCGAAGGGGCCCGTGGCGCGGAACCTGCTGATATTGTTGCCCTTTCCAACACCATCGCCCGCTTCTCCGCCCTTGCCGCCGCCCTCGGCGACCAGGTGGAGAGCCTCGAGATCAATCCCCTGCGGGCGCTGCCCGACCGTTGCATCGCGCTCGATGCGCTGATCGTGAGAAAGGAGACGCCATGAGCGGCTATTTCGATGGACCCGGGCCGGAGGCGCAGTATCGCGCCTACCTCGCCGAGGGCCGCTTCATGATCCAGCGCTCAAGCTCAAGCGGTGCCTATGTTTTTTACCCGCGCACGCTCGCGCCGGGCACGGGCGCGCAGGACCTCGAATGGGTGGAGGCGAGCGGCATGGGCACCGTCTACGCCACCACCTGCACCCGCCAACGGCCCGAGAAGGGCGGTGATTACAACATCGCCCTCGTGGATCTCGACGAAGGCCCCCGCCTCATGACCCGCGTGGAGGGCGTGGCGGCGGATGCGGTGGCCATCGGCATGCGCGTGAAGGCGCGCATCGCCGAGGTGGGCGGCGCGCCGAACGTGGTGTTCGACGTGGTGGAGACAGGCGCATGAGCATCCGCGGAAAGGCCGCCTGCGTCGGCCTCGGCATGGCCGGCATGGGGGAAGCGCCGGGCCGTAACGCCATGGAAATCATGGCAGAAGCGGTGGGCAAGGCGCTCGACGATGCGGGCATTCCGCTCAGCGAGGTCGACGGTCTCTTCGCCGCCACGGCCTTTCATTCCATGGCCGCCATGTCGCTGGCCGAGCACCTGGGTATCCAGCCCAAATTCTCCGACGGCTCGAATATCGGTGGCTCGTCCTTCATGGCCCATGCGCTGATGGCGGCGCTGGCGCTGGAGGCCAGGCTCTGCAACGTCGCGGTCATCGCCTACGGCTCGAACCAGCGCACGGCGGGCGGTTTCAAGTCGATCTCCGAGCCGATGCCCTTCGAGGCCGCCTATGGGCCGCGCAATCCCCTCACCGCCTACGCGCTCGCCACCAGCCGCTACATGCACGAGTTCGGCGCGACGCGGGAGCAGATTGCGGCGGTTGCCGTGGCCGCCCGCGCCTGGGCGCTCCTCAACCCCGAGGCGTTCATGCACGAGGCCGGGCCGCTCACGACCGACGAGGTGCTGGCTGCCCGGATGATCTCCGATCCCCTCGGCAAGCTCGACTGCTGTCTCGTCACCGATGGCGGCGCTGCCATCGTCATGACGCGGGCGGACCGGGCGAAGGACAGCGCCAAGCCGCCCGTCTACCTCCTCGGCGCGGCCTTCGAGCACCATCACCGCATGATCTCGGCCATGCCGTCGCTCACCACCACCGCCGCTGCGGCCTCGGGCCCACGCGCCTTCGAGATGGCGGGCTACGGGCCGGCGGACATGGACACGGCCCAGCTCTACGACGCCTTCACCATCAACACCCTGCTGTTCCTCGAAGATCTGGGTTTCTGCGGGAAGGGCGAGGCGGCGGCATTCGTGCAGGGCGGCGCCGTCGCGCCGGGCGGCGGGCTGCGGGTGAATACGAATGGCGGCGGCCTCTCCTGCATCCATCCGGGCATGTACGGCCTCTTCGTCACCATCGAGGCGCTCCGCCAGATCCGCGCTGCCCTCGGTGTCGATGAAGGCACGCGCGGGGCAGGGGGCTGGGTCGACGGGGCGCGCCTCTCGGTCGCACATGGCAATGGCGGCGTGCTATCCAGCCAGGCAACCTGTGTATGGGGCGCGGGGGATGCGCTATAGCGCGCATCGCGGCGCACGCGGAGCGAGATCGGCATGTACAAGACAGTGAAGCTCTTCGAGGAGCACCGTCTCGCGATCATTCGGGTGGACGGGCAACTGACGCTCGAAGCGTTCCTGTACTGGATCGAACACGAACCGGACGCGCGGCTTTTCTACGGCAACGACCGCATTGTCGTGCTGGAGCCCACCGCGCGGGCGGGCGGGCTGACAGCGGCGAAACTGCAGCTCATGCAGGGCCGCGTGCTGGTTGAGGAGCATTTGAGGGCCGCCATTCCGGCCTGGCGCTCGGTCATCGTGACCAGCGACAGCTCCCTTGTCGGCGTGGCGGAACTCTACTGTGCCCTCTGGAACAGGCTCGCGACGGATCAGATACACTTCGACATGGCGGGAAGCCTGCCGGTAGCCCTCACCATGCTGGGCAAGCCGATCGATCTCGACGGCTGAAGACAAGAACGCGGCCGGTATGCCGGCAGGGAGAGACAGCGATGGACCTGAATTTCACCGCCGAGGAGCAGGCCTTCCGCGCAGAAGTGCGCGCGTGGATCGCGGAGAACCTGCCCTCCTGGCTTTCGGAGAAGGTGAAGGCCGGCAAGCGCTTGAAGAAAGAGGATTACGAGACCTGGCATCGCGCGCTCCAAAGCCGGAACGCCCTCGCCTGGTCCTGGCCCGAGGAGTGGGGCGGCCCGGGCTGGAGCCCGGTGGAGAAGCACATCTTCGAGGAGGAGATGGTGGCGGCCGGCGCACCCCGGATCGTGCCCTTCGGCGTCAACATGCTCGGCCCCGTGATCCTCGAGTTCGGGACCGAGGAGCAGAAGAAGCACTATCTGCCGCGCATCCTGGATGGCACGGACTGGTGGGCCCAGGGCTATAGCGAGCCCGGCGCCGGATCCGACCTCGCGAGCCTCAAGACCCGCGCCGTGCGCGAGGGCGACCATTACATCGTCAACGGCCAGAAGACCTGGACGACCCTCGGTCACCATGCGGACTGGCTCTTCTGCCTCTGCCGGACCGATCCCGACGCCGCCAAGCCCCAGCAGGGCATCAGCTTCCTGCTGATCGACATGAGCACCCCCGGCGTGGAGGTGCGCCCGATCGTGACGCTCGACGGCGAGCACGAGGTGAACGAGGTCTGGCTCACGGATGTGAAGGTGCCGGTCGAGAACCTCGTGGGCGAGGAGAACAAGGGCTGGACCTGCGCGAAGTTCCTCCTCTCCCACGAACGCACGGGCATCGCCGGTGTTGCGTACTCCAAGGCGCTTGTCAGCCATCTGCGCGGCGTGGCCGCCACGGAGCGGGACGGCGAGCGTGCGCTGGCGGACGATCCGCTCTTCGCCGCCCGCGTGGCGGAGCTTGAGATCGACCTCATGGCCATGGAGATCTTCAACCTCCGCCTGGTCTCGGCAGCGGGCAAGGGCAAGGCGCCGGGGGCGGAAAGCTCGCTCCTTAAGATCAAGGGCACGCTCATCCGGCAGGAGGCCACCGATCTCCTCCGCCGGGCCGTGGGGCCCTATGCCATGCCCTACCTGCCCGAACAGTTCGACGAGGGCTGGAACGGGGAGCCCGTGGGGCCGGAGCATGCCGGGCCGCTCGCACGGAACTACTTCAACATGCGCAAGCTCTCGATCTATGGCGGCTCGAACGAGATCCAGCGCAACATCGTCGCCAAGGCCATGCTCGGCCTCTGAGGACAAGCCGAAGATCAGCCGCCCCGCCGGGCCGCCGCCGAACGGGTGGGTGGGCGGGGGAGGCGGCGGCCCGGCCCGGTACCAGCCCCGCGCGCCCCGCGAACAAGAAAAACAACGGGAGACCCCCCA
>JBCBHB010000331.1:0-4213 GCA_038526025.1 Pseudomonadota bacterium | reverse complement strand
GGAATCTCTCCACGGCGATGATGCGGAGCTTCGGCGCGCGGGCCGACACAGATGTGGTCGACGAGCCCTTCTACGCCGCCTACCTCGCCGGGACCGGGATCCAGCATCCGATGCGCGCCGAGATCCTGGCGGATGGGGAGACGGACTGGCGCCACGTGGCCGAGGCCTGTGCCGCCCCGCCCCCGCCCGGCCGCGTTCGCTACGAAAAGCACATGACGCACCACATGGTCCCGGGCATCGGGCTCGACTGGCTGGAGGGCGCGGCCATCGCCTTCCTGATCCGCAACCCCCGCGAGGTGGCGGCCAGTTACGCGGCCAAGCGCGAGGGCTTCACGCTCGACGATCTCGGTTTCGAGCGGCAGGCGGAACTGTTCGAGCATTGCACGGCCATGCTCAGCGCGCCGCCGCCCGTGGTCGATGCCACCGAGATCCGCCGCCGCCCGCGCGAGACGCTCTCGGCACTCTGCAGCGCCCTCGGCCTGCCCTTCGACGAGGCGATGCTGACCTGGCCGCCGGGTCCGCGGGAGAGCGACGGCATCTGGGCCGCCCACTGGTACGCCTCCGTCAACCGCTCGACAGGGTTCGCCCCACCCGCTGGCGGCCCCGCGACCCTCTCGCCCGAAACCGAACGGCTGATCGCCCCTGCGCTGCACCTCTACGAAAGGCTGGCGGTCAACGCGCTGACCGGCTGAGGCGCTCAGCCCGCGAGGGTGAGCGAGCCCCGCGCTGCGAGCAGGTCGAGCAATGTTCCGGGCGCCTCGGCCCCCGCGGCCGCGTTCGCCGAAGGACCGCGGATCAGCGCGAAATCGAGCCCCGCCCGCGCCGCGCCTGCCCCGTCCGTCGCAGGGTTGTCCCCGATAAACAGTGCCTCGCCCGGCGCGGCCCCCGCCCGGCGAAGCGCTTCGTCTATCAGCGTCGTCTCAGGCTTGCCGACGATGCGCACATGAAGGTCCGGCAGGCAGGCCTGCACGGCATGAAGCAGCGCGCCGGTCTCGGGCACGGGGGCACCGTCCGCCGCCGGATGGCTCGCATCCGGGTTGGTCACGACAAGCGGCACGCCCGCGCTCGCATGGCGGACAAGGCCCGCAAGGCGCGGATAGGTCAGCCCCGTATCCCGCGCCAGCACCGCCACCTCGGGCGTCGCCTCGTCCAGCACGAGCCCGGCCGCCTCCGCATACGCACACAGCGCCGGCGCGGCGAAGAGGGCCACGCGCGCGCCCGGCATCTCGCGGGCGAGCATCTCCAGCGCCGTCGCCCCCGCCAGCACCAGGCGCTCGGGCGGAACGCAGAGGCCAAGCCGTCCCAGGCGGGCCGACAGCGTCTCGCTCGTGTCGGTGGAGTTGTTGGAGACGATGAAGAGCCGCGCGCCCGCCGCCGCCACCAGCTGCCCGGCACCGGGCAGCACCGTCTCGCCCGAGATCAGGCACCCGTCGAGATCGCAGAGGATCGCGCGGTACCGGTCGAGCGCCCGCACACTCATCGCGGCAGGGTCAGGAGCCCCGAGGGCTCGGTCGCGGTAACGTTCACGGGGTCGGACATCGAGTAGACCGGCCCGTCATAGAGGAAGCTGCGGGTGTGGATGACGACGTTCCCGTCCTCGACACGCAGCAGCCCGAGATCCGGCGCCTCGTGGCTGCCGGGAATGAACGCATCGGTCGTCTCGTCGAAGGCAACCTGGTGGGAAAGCGCGCGCTGGATGTGGAACGGGATGCCTTGCCAGAGCCCGCCGATGGGCCGGTGCACATGGCCGTGGAGCATCAGGTCCGGCCGCCGCCCCGCACGCTCGAACACGGCCAGCTCCGCGTCGCCGTTCAGGAGCTTGATCGCATCCATCGCCGGCAGGCCGAGCGTCAGCGCCGGGTGATGCTGGGCGACGATGAGCGGCCGGTCCGTCGGTGCCTCCCGAAGCGCTTGCTCGAGAAAGGCGAGGCGCTTCTCGCAGAGATAGCCGGCATGGTTGCCGCTGTCCTCGTTCAGCGTGTCGAGCCGCACGAGCGTGAGTTCTGGCCAGCGGTGGACGCCCTGCACGAAGCCGTCCGTATCGTCATGGCCCGTGCCGAACACCGCCCGGAAGGGGCCGCGCTTGTCGTGGTTCCCCATCATCAGGAGAAGTGGGAGGGGACAGGTGCCCAGCACCTCGGCGAGGTTCCGATAGGCGGCATCCTCCCCCCAATGGGCGAGGTCCCCCATCACCAACAGCGCCGCCGCATCGGCATGGTCCCGCGCGATCACCGCCAGCGCCGCTTCCAGCCGCGGCCGGGGATCGAGCCCGTAGACATGCCGGCCCGCAGGCAGGAAATGCGTGTCGGTGAGGAGGACGAGCTTCACCGCGCCATCCCCTTGTCCCAGGTCGCGTAGTCCGGCGAAGCACCGCGCTGCACCGTCTGGGCCGCCGCGAACTCCACCATGTGCACCGTGATCGCGCTCGGCTGCACGAAGGCCACCGCATAGGCCGCCGGCAGGTCCGCGCCCGTCAGCAGTTCACCCTCCTCGAAGGCGGGCCAGCCCGCATGGTTCGTTCCGCGCGAGGACGTCACCGGAATGCCGTGGAGCGAGCCGGCCATCGGCAGGTGGCAATGCCCGTGGAAGATGTGGCGAATGCGCTCCGCGCGCGGGCGCAGAACCTCGCCGAACGCCTGATGGTCGAGCAGCATGATGCTGTCCATCGGCGCCACATGGCTCGGGATCGGGTTGTGATGCAGGAAGATCAGGAACGGGCCGTCATGCTCGTCGAGCCGGGCGGCAAGCCAGGCCTGGCGCGTTGCGCAGAAATGGCCCGCATGCGTCTCCGGGCCCCAGGTGTCGAGGAAAAGGCAGCGCGCGCCCGGCAGGTCGAACACACCCTGAGCAAAGCCCAGCGGGTCCGCCCGCTCCGGGAAGACATCCAGGAAGGTCGCGCGGTCGTCGTGGTTCCCGATGCAGAGGCCGACGGGCATGGGCAGGTCCGCCAGCCGCGCGCGCAGGCGCTCGTAATCCGCCTGCTCCCCCCAGTCCGATAGGTCGCCGGTAATCACCATCAGCGCCGCATCCGAATGGAGCGAGAGCGCATGGGCAAGCGCCGCCTCGAAATTTGCATTGGGGTCGCACCCCGAAATGCTCTCCCCCGGCGTCGTCAGATGGATATCGGTGAGGTGGAGGATCTTCATCGCATGGCCCGCCAGGTGAGGCGCGGGGCGGGCAGGCCGCCCCGCGCGGGTGGTGTTACTGCGGCAGGAGGTCCTGGACCTCTTCCACCACTTCTTCCTGAAGCTCGGTCATGTCATCGGCGTCGCCGACCACGATCTGCTCCACGCCGTCATAGATCACCTGCGTGATCGCGAGGCCGTTGTCACCCGGATAGGCCAGCCAGTCGCGCAGCAGCGGAAGCTGGTCCACGGCGGTCTGCTTGTTCGGGTTCTGCTCGTAGAAGTTCGCCAGGATGATCTCGTTGGCGGCCTTGTTCGGCGGCATGTAGCCGGTCGTCCGGGCCACGTCCGCGGCACCCTCACCGCTGGTGATGAACTTCAGCCAGGCCCAGGCGGCGGCGAGCTGCTCGGGATCGTCCGACGCGCTGACCAGCATCGCGGCGTTGCCACCGGCCGGCAGGCCCTGCGGCTTGGCGCCGATGCCCGGGAACGGGCCGGTCTTCAGCTCGAAGTCGCCCTGCTCACGCTCCACGGCGCCCAGCGCCGAGGTCGACCAGTACATCATGCCGATCTCGCCCGCGGCGAAGGAGGCGAGCGCTTCCTTCCAGGAGAGGTTCTTCATCTCGCAGCCGTCGAAGATCATCTGCATGGTCTCGAGCGAGGTGAGGCCGGCAGGCTCGTCGAGGTTGATGTCGTTGCCCTCGATGATCGGCTCGCCCTGGGACCACATCAGCGCCTGGACGAACCAGTTGCCGGTAATGTTCCAGCCCCAGAAGATCGGGTTCTCGATGCCGTTGGCGCGCATCGTCTTGCAGGCGTCGACAACCTCGTTCCAGGTCGTCGGCAGCTTCTCGATGCCACCCTCCTTGAGGATGTCCATGTTGTAGTAGCCGACCGGCAGCGAGACCGAGAAGGGCAGGCCGTAGACATCGTTCTCGAAGCGCGAGAGCGACAGCATCGCGTCGTGGTAGCCGTCGGCGTCGAAGTCCGCCTCGTTCGCGATGAACGGCTCGAGCGACTTGGCGATGCCCTTCTCCACCAGGATCGCCTGGCGGTTCAGGCCCTGCATGGTCACGTCGGGCAGCTCA
>JBCBHB010000330.1:0-4217 GCA_038526025.1 Pseudomonadota bacterium | reverse complement strand
GACATCTCGTCCGGCAAGCGCCGCTTCATCTACACGCCGCGCGACCTTGCCACCTATGTCCATGTGGATGCGCTCTATCAGGCATATCTCAACGCCTGTCTCATCCTTCTGGGCAACGGCACACCCTTCGATCCGTCCTTCGACCTGCTCTCGGGCTCGAACGGTCACCAGGTCCTGGTGAACACCGCCGACAACCAGAAGGTGGACGTGAACGCCGGCGGCTTCGCGCTCTATGGCGGCCCGCATATCCTGAGCCTCGTGACCGAGGTGGCGACCCGCGGCCTCAAGGCCGTGCGCTTCCAGAAGTTCAACAATCATCTGCGCTTGCGCCCCGAGGCCCTCGGCGGCCGGATCGAAAAGGCGGACGGGATCGATGCGCGCTTCCCCAGCACCTGCTGCTGCTTCGGCAAGATGCGCCGCGACCTCGCCAAGACCGTGGACGCCATCATCACCCACAACACCGGTCATCCGAATGGCGGGGACCCCACGGCGCTCCTGCCCATGGCGTTCCAGGAAGGCTCGCCCATGCACCCGGCCTACGGTGCGGGCCATGCCACCGTCGCCGGCGCCTGCGTCACCATGCTGAAGGCCTTCTTCGACACCGGCGCCCTCTTCGCCCGGATCACAGACAAGGCCGGCAACATCACCGCAGGCTTCTACGGCAAACAGCAGCTGGCGCTGGCGGAGGAGTGCGGCGGCAAGGTCGAATACGGCGCCTATGAGGTCCGCAACAACGGCAAGGATCTCAAGTTCATCCCGTTCGAGACCGCCTGCGAGTTCGACGGCAAGGGCAAGCTCTCGCCCAAGCACATGTGCCCACTCACGCTGGAGGGGGAGCTCAACAAGCTCGCAGCCAACATCTCCATCGGCCGCAACATGGCCGGCGTGCACTTCTTCACCGACTACTACGACAGCGTGCGCATGGGCGAGGAGATCGCCATCGGCATCCTCGAGGAGCAGGCCCTCGGCTACCATACCGATCGGTTCGTGCTGACCGTTCCCACCTTCGACGGAGAGCTCCGGCGCATCGGCGCGCGCTGACCCTCTCCACAGCACCGGACACGAAAAAAGGGCTCCCCGCGGGGAGCCCTTGATTTTTACCCTGTCGTTCTGACAGCGGTATGGCTAGCGGCCGTTGAGAAAGGCGCGCAGGTCGGCGTCGAGGACGCCGGCATCGCGCATCTCGGCGCGGTGGAAGCTCTCCAGCTCGGCGATCGTGCGGGTCTGGCGAAGGCTGGTGAAAAGGCGGCTGAGCATGATGGTCTCCTTGGATGTCCGACAGGGTTGTTCGGTTCGATGCGCATTATTTGGGCATTCGGAGGCATCAGGAGAAATGCTCATTCTGCATGGCACGCATGGCCGGCGTTCATGCATCTGGCGCTGCTGCGACGCGCCATGTCGCTTTGGCGACACCGGCGCACAAGCCCGCAAGAAACATAGGGTTTTTCAACCATGACGGGCAGCCGTGTGGGCTCCGCCGGTGCCTGGATCGCGCCGGATGCGGACACCATCGCAGGCCTCGCCGCCACGGCGAGAGAGGCGCTCCCCGCCCCGATCCGCGCAGCCGCCGCCGATGTCTCGGTCCGCGTGGCCGAAGCCGCACCAGAGGAGGTAATGGAAAGCCTCGGCGCCACGGATGTCTACGAGATCACCGGCCTCTACGACGGCACGCCCCTCACCGATCGCGGCGCCACGCTCGAGAGCGGGGAGATGCCGGCCACCGTCTGGCTCTACCGCCGCGCCATCCTCGACGAATGGGCCGCGCGCCCGGGCGTGACCCTCGGCACCCTCGTCGCCCATATCCTGGTCCATGAGTTCGCCCACCATTTCGGCTGGTCCGACGAGGAGATCGCGGAGATCGACCGGTGGTGGGACTGGGAAGAGCGCCCGGACGATGGCCCCTGAGCGCTGAGAGCTAAAAGCGGAGAGCGGCGATGACAGCCCAGACATCCATGACCCCCGGCCCCGCCAATGCCATCACCGATGTGGCCGGCATCACGGTGGGCAGCGCCGAGGACAGCGAGCGCCCGACCGGCACGACGATCGTCGTGGCCGCGCGTCCCGTCACCGCCGCCGCCGCGGTCACCGGCGGCGCGCCGGGTACGCGGGGTGTCACCATCCTGCAGGACGGCAGCATCGAGACCGGGGTGGATGCGGTCGTTCTCTCCGGCGGCTCCGCCTATGGGCTCGACGCCGTGGGCGGGGCCATGGACGTGCTCCGCCGCGCCGGGCGGGGCTACGCCATGGGACCGGCCCGTGTCCCGATCATCCCGGGCGCGATCATCTTCGATCTGCTCACCGGCAGCAGCGCCGCGGCACCCACCGGCTGGGAGCAGCCGCCCTGGTTCGATCTCGGCCGCAGGGCCGCCGAGGAGGCCCTCGCCGGGAACACCACCCTGCCCCTCGGCAATGCCGGCGCGGGCATGGGGGCGCGCGCTGGCGGCGCCAAGGGCGGCCAGGGCACCGCATCCCTTATCTGGGAGGCGGGCGGGCGGACGGTCACCACCGCTGCCGTCGCCGTCGCCAACCCCATCGGGCGCGTCCTCGTGCCCGGCAGCCGCGCCTTCTGGGCCGCGCCTTTCGAGCGGAATGGCGAGTTCGGCGCCGTTCCCATGCCCGCCGGGCCGCTACCCGCCGATGCACTCGACTTTCCCTTCGAGTTCTTCTCCACGGGCACCGCCACCACCCTCGCCGTCGTCGCCACCACGCTCGATCTCACCCGCGGCCAATGCGCCCGCGTCGCCCGCATGGCGCATGACGGCTTCGCCCGCGCCATCCGCCCGGTACACACCCCGCTCGACGGTGACAGCGTCTTCGTCCTGGCAACCGGCGAGACACCCGTGGAGAACCCCGTGGCCGATACGGCGCGCGCCGGCATGATGGCGGCGGACTGCATCGCCCGCGCCATCGCCCGTGGCGTCCATGCCGCCACCGCGATCCCCGGCATGCCGGCCTGGCGCGATCTCGACGATGCAGGCGTCCCGAAGACCGGTTGAGCGCTTCCTCCGGCTGCGGGCTGGCGGGTGGGCGGCCGCGGAGATCGGACAGCCGCAGGGCTGGCCGGGCGAGGAGGCCGGGCACCCGCCAGCCCGCAGCCTCCCAACCTAGTCGCGGTCGATCAGCGTCACGCCCAGCACCGCACCCGTCTCGGCATCGAAGCGCCGCAACCGCTCCTGCCCGCCGGTATCCTCGGTCGCCACCAGCATCACGGCCCCGGCCCCACCGATGGCAACGATCCGCTCGCCCGCCGGCAAAGCGATCCTCTCGGCCGCGCCGTCGGGCAGCGCGGCCAGCCCCGGCGCGCTCGGCCCCGGCACCATCAGCAGGCGGATGACAAGCAGGCCCACCACCGCTACCACCCCGAGGATGGACACCACGGTCAGCACCGTCACCAAGAGCCGCAAGCGCCGCACCTGCGGCGGCTCGGGCAGGTCGTCATCGTCCAGCGCCTCGCGCATTGCCGCTCCTTCTCCGGGCCTCCCCCATGGCTAGGCCCACGCCCGACACGCCCCACGATCAGGACGACGATCCGGTCCTCGAGGACGAGGCCCCTGCCGACGCGCCTTCATACCGCCATTTCACCGTGACGGAAGCGCTCGACGGCGAACGTCTCGACAAGGCCCTCGCCACGCTCGCGGCCGAGACGCCGCCGGAGCATGCCGCGCCGCTCAGCCGTTCCCGCATCGCCGAGGCCCTCGCCGCCGGCAGGGTGCTCGACGAGGCGGGCCGACCGGCCCCGGCCCGTGGCGCGCGCGCGGTGGCCGGCGCCACCTGGCGCATCGCGCTCCCGCCCCCTGCGCCCGCCACACCGGCGCCCGAGGCCATTCCGCTCACCGTCGCTTACGAGGACGACCATCTCCTCGTCGTCGACAAGCCGGCCGGCATGGTCGTCCACCCCGCGCCGGGCGCGGAGCGCGGCACGCTCGTCAACGCCCTCCTGCACCATTGCGGCGACACGCTTCCCGGCATCGGCGGCGAACGCCGCCCCGGCATCGTCCACCGCATCGACAAGGACACGTCGGGCCTCCTCGTCGTGGCGAAATCCGAAGCCGCCATGGCCGGCCTCGCCGCCCGCTTCGCCGCGCACGACATCGAGCGGCTCTACCGCGCCGTTCTCTGGGGCGTGCCCTCGCTGGCCGATCCGCGCCTGATGGGGCTCGACGCGGTCGGTCGCGGCGCGGCGGCGAACAGCCTCCGCATCGATGCGCCCATCGCCC
>JBCBHB010000329.1:0-4248 GCA_038526025.1 Pseudomonadota bacterium | reverse complement strand
AGGTTGCCCGAGCCGTAATCGACGATCACCGTGCTCATGGCGTCACCGCCCGGCCGGCACGGTAGTCCTCTTCCGCGCCCTCTTCCGTCCGCGCCTCGGTCACCGCCACCTCGCGCCAGCCGCGGAGCCGGAGCTCAAGCCGCTCGAGCGTGGAGCCCTCGAGGATCGTGAGGAAAAGGAGGCCGACATAAACGGTCCCGAAGGCCAGCGGCACGGTGGCTGCGACCAGCGCCAGCAGCGCGATTTCGGCCAGCAGCACGATCCAGCAGCCGCGCCAGAGCGCCCAGAGCGGCGGGATGACCCCCAGCGGGTGCCGACCGTCGCCCACGATCCGCAGCTTCTCGTCGAACCCGTCGCGCGCGTGGATGGTGTAGAGTACGGTCTCCATCAGAGCATGCCCTTGGTGCTCGGCAGGGCCCCTTCCCGGCGGGGATCCGGCTCCACCGCCTCGCGCATGGCGCGCGCCACGGCCTTGAAGCTCGCCTCGGCAATGTGGTGGCTGTTCTCGCCCACAAGCCTGCTCACATGCAGCGTCATTCGCGCATTCATGGCGAGCGCCGTGAAGAATTCGCGCACGAGCTCCGTGTCGAAGGTCCCGATCTTCGGGCTCGGCAGCGCCACGTCCCACACGAGGAAAGGCCGGCCCGAGAAATCGAGCGCGGCGCGTACCAGTGCCTCATCCATCGGCAGGAGGCTCGAGCCATAACGGCGAATGCCCCGCTTGTCCCCCACCGCCTCGAGCAGGGCCTGCCCGAGAACGATGCCGGTGTCCTCCACCGTATGGTGATCGTCGATATGCAGGTCGCCCTCAGCACGCACATGCAGGTCAATCAGGCTGTGGCGCGCGATCTGGTCCAGCATATGATCGAAGAAGCCGATGCCGGTTGCGCAGTCCGACGCACCGGTGCCATCCAGGTCTAACTCGATCGTGATCTTCGTCTCGGCCGTTTCCCGGGCCAGCTTTGCGCGGCGCATCGCCCTCTCCTCGAAATCGCCATCGTCCTATAGGCCTTTGAAACTCTCGGTGCCAGATACACGTAAGACATCGCGAGGGCCGGCGCGGGGAGCCGGTGTGGGAGACAGGCATGACGGCGAGCACGGGCGCAGGCGGGCAGGACACGCGCTGGCACGGCACCACGATCGTTGGTGTGAAGAAAGGCGGCCGCGTCGCCATCGCCGGCGACGGGCAGGTGAGCCTGGGCCAGACCGTGATCAAGGCGACTGCTACCAAGGTGCGGCGCCTCACACCCGGCGGGCATGACGTGGTGGCAGGCTTCGCGGGGGCGACGGCCGATGCCTTCACGCTGCTCGAGAAGCTCGAGGCGAAGCTGGAATCCGCGCCCGGGCAGCTCCTCCGCGCGGCGGTCGACCTCGCCAAGGAATGGCGGACGGACAAGATGCTCCGGAATCTCGAGGCCATGCTGATCGTCACCGATGGTGCGACGCTGCTGGTGGTCACCGGCAATGGCGACGTGATGGAGCCGGATGGCGGTGTGGCGGCCATCGGCTCGGGCGGCATGTACGCCCTCGCGGCCGCCCGGGCCCTGAGCGACACGGAGATGGATGCGGAGGCCATCGCCCGCCGCGCGCTCGCCATCGCCGCGGAGATCTGCGTCTACACCAACGGCAATGCGGTGGTGGAGGTCGTGGAGGCATGAGCGTCGCGGCCGGGCGGGACGGAAGCGGCGGCCGCGCGGCGCCGGGGGGCGCCCTCGGTCAGCTGCTGGAATGGGTGCTCGGCAAGCCGCTGATCTACGGGCGCGAACTGGCGCTGGCCGATCCGGTGCGCGAGCCAGAGCGCAACAAGAAGATCGAGGTCTTCTGGGTCAACATCATCTTCTTCGGCTGGATCGGCTATGCGGCGATGACATTCGCCATCGCGGGCATCGATGTGGGCCGCACCACCACGCCGATCCCCTTCATGGTCGCGGCCGGTGTGGTTACCTGGGTCATGGCCGAGTGGCTGGTGCGGCGGCGCGGCATGATCTGGCCGGGCTCGATGCTCGGCTTGCTGGGGCCGGCCTCCTTCGCGCTCGCCATCTCGCTCTCGACGCCCACGCTGCGCGGCCTGCCCGGTCTCGAATACATCACGGTGATCTACTCGGCGACGACCATTGGCATGATGATCTACGCCTACCGGTTCAGGCTGGCGGGGCTCATCTCGCCGATCGTCACGTTCTCGGTGATCTCGCTCTTCCTCTTCTTCAAGGGCTCGAAGGCGGAGAACTGGGGACAGATCGAGGGGTTCAGCCCGCGCGGCTTCCTTGCCGCGTTCATTGACCAGCCCTGGAGCATGGCGTTCTTCGGCACCCTGGCGCTTCTTGGCATGATCAAGGCCCGCTGGCTGGATCTCTACGGGGACTGGTTCGGGCTGCAGGCGGCGCGGCCGCTGCATGTGATCAGCACCGCCATCGTGGCGCTGATCGTCGGACGGTTGGCCGAGATGCTGCCGAACGGGATCGACATCGCCGTGCTGCTGTTCCTGTTCGTGGCCGGCTTCCTCTACGCCATGCGGATCGACCGGTTGCCTGTCCTCGTGGCGATCTGGCTGGCGATGGCGCGGCCGCTGGTGGTGAACGTGGTCTACCAGGCGGGCTATGTGATGACGGTGTTCGAGCTGGCCTGGGGGATTACTGCTGTCGTGTCATTCGGGCTCGTGCTCTGGGGCTATACGCGGCAGCGCTACTTCGTCCCCTGCGGTTGGACGATGCAGCCTCGGCACATCCAGAAGAACTGGCCCAAGCGCCAGATCTGGCCGTGGCCGCCCCGCGGTGAGGGATCGGGCAAACGCGACTGGTCGGCCATCTGAAGCCACTGGCCGGGGCTGGCGGTGCGGCGGCGGGTGGACTATCTGCCCGTGACCCTACCGGAGGACCCCATGACGGAACTCACCCCGCGCGAGATCGTCTCCGAGCTCGATCGCTTCATCATCGGCCAGCGCGCCGCCAAACGCGCCGTGGCCATCGCGCTGCGGAACCGCTGGCGCCGCCAGCAGCTCGATACGGGCATGCGCGAGGAGGTGAGCCCGAAGAACATCCTGATGATCGGGCCGACAGGGGTGGGCAAGACCGAGATCTCGCGCCGCCTCGCCAAGCTCGCCAACGCGCCGTTCCTGAAGGTGGAGGCCACGAAGTTCACCGAGGTGGGCTATGTGGGGCGCGACGTCGAACAGATCGTGCGGGACCTTGTCGAGACCGCGATCGTCATGGCGCGGGAGGCGAAGCGCGCGGAGCTCCGCGCCACGGCGCACCAGGCGGCGGAGGATCGCGTGCTGGTGGCGCTTGTGGGCGAACAAGCGTCGGAGACCACGCGCAACTCGTTCCGCCAGAAGCTGCGGGACAACAAGTTCGACGACACCATCATCGAACTCGAGGTGGCGGACACGTCCAACCCTATGCAGATGCTGGAAATCCCCGGCATGCCGCAGGGGGGGATGGCAAATCTCGGCGACATCTTCGGCAAGGCCTTCTCTGGGCGCACCAAGCGGCGGCGGATGAGCGTGCTCGAGAGCTACGAGGTGCTGATCGCCGAGGAGGCGGACAAGCTGATCGACCAGGAGCAGATCACGCGCGATGCGATCCGGCTCGTCGAGCAGAACGGCATCGTCTTCGTCGACGAGATCGACAAGGTGGCCAGTTCATCGTCCCGCCAGGGGGCGGATGTGAGCCGCGAGGGGGTGCAGCGCGACCTGCTGCCGCTGATCGAGGGGACGACGGTCTCCACCAAGCATGGCTCGGTGAAGACGGACCACATCCTCTTCATCGCCTCGGGCGCCTTCCACATTGCCAAGCCTTCGGATCTGCTGCCCGAGCTGCAGGGGCGGCTGCCCATTCGCGTTGAGCTGCAGGCGCTGACGGAGGCTGACTTCCGCGCGATCCTGACCGACACCGACTTCGCCCTCACCCGGCAATACGAGGCGCTGATGCTGGCGGAGGGGGTGAGCCTTTCCTTCGCGGAGGACGGCGTGGCGGCGCTGGCGCGCATCGCGGCTGAGGTGAACGCAGAGGTCGAGAACATCGGCGCCCGCCGGCTTCACACCGTGCTCGAACGCGTTCTGGAGGAGCTGAGCTTCACGGCGCCGGACCGGGCCGGCGAAGCGGTCACGGTCGATGCCTCGATGGTCGAGACCCAGCTCTCCGACCTCGCAAAGTCATCCGATCTCAGGCGCTACGTGCTCTGAGCTGCGACGCGCCTGCGCTTCGCTCTCAGCCGTTGGAGACGCGCTCGGCCGTTCGGCCCTCCCATGCG
>JBCBHB010000328.1:0-4251 GCA_038526025.1 Pseudomonadota bacterium | reverse complement strand
GGCCCGGCAGGCCGTAGTCGTCGCTCACACCTTCCACGGGCGTGATCGACATCTCCTCGATAGAGAAGACGAGCGGCGGATCCGACGGCCGCGCTTCTGCCGGCTCGAACGGGTTCAGGGCGCCGAGGACGCGATCGATCTGCCCACGGTCGCTGCGAAGGGGCAGGAGCGCCATCTCCCAGAGCCCGCCATCCGTCACGTCCGCACGCCGCAGCCGCGCCATGCCGATGCCGGGTTCCGCCAGCGTCTCGGCCACCAGCTCGCGCATGCTCTGGCGCGCTTCGGACGACATGATCGACTGGATGGGCAGGCCGCGCAGTTCCATCCAGAAAGCGTCGACGAGCGCGCTGCCCGCGAGACGGAATCGGACGTTACCGCGACCGAGATCTTCCAGGATGAAGAGGTTTCCGATCGTGGCGCTGATGCGGCGCGGGTCGACCTCGGCGCGCATCGGGCAGACGCGCGTGCCGCGCAGGCCATGCCAGTAGCGGACGAGCTTGCGGTTCTCGGCGTGACGCATGTCGTCGACCCCAGCTCCGGTCGCCCCCGTATCGGCGAGCGAATAAATCGCCTGATCACTATCGTCGTGCATTGGCTATCCCATAGTTTCGGCGCGGTTTCAACGTAACTCACCCTGCGATGCCACGACTGCCCCGGCGCCGAAGCCGGTGGGCGGTCGTTACACACGCATTCTGCGCAAGGCGCCGTACACTCTTGATGCTGTTGTGGAACTGAGCGTTCTGCCCGGTGCCCAGCATTCTAGGTACTTTCGACGATTTGCGGAAACGAATTGTTAGGGCGCGAAACCCATCTTCCGGGCTTGAAATCCGTGGGCGCTTGGCGGCCACACCTTTGCACCGCGCGCTGCGCATCCGTTCGCTACGGCTTGCAGGAAGGAGCCTGACCATGCTGATGACCCCCATGCCAGTCGCCACGCGCAAGGGTCTTATGGTGGTTTTGTCCTCGCCCTCCGGCGCGGGGAAGTCGACCATCTCGCGGCGCCTTCTCGCGGAGGATGCGCGGTTCTGCCTCTCGGTCTCTGCGACCACCCGGCCGCCACGCACGGGTGAGATTGAGGGTGAGCACTATTTTTTCGTTGATCATCAGGGGTTTGACCAGATGGTGGCGGATGACGAGATGCTCGAACATGCGGAGGTATTCGGCAACAAGTACGGGACCCCGCGCGCCCCGGTGGAGGAGGCGATCACGGCGGGGCGGGATGTGCTCTTCGATGTCGATTGGCAGGGGGCACGGCAGCTAGAGCAGAGCGCGCTCAACGCAGCCCTCGTCACCATCTTCCTGCTGCCCCCCTCCATCGCTGAACTGGAGCGGCGCCTGAAGGCGCGCGCGCAGGACAGCGACGAGGTGATCGCCCGCCGGATGGCCAAGGCGGAGGACGAAATCAGCCACTGGGCGGAGTACCAGTACGTCCTGATAAACGACGATCTGGCGACCTGCTTCTCCCAGGTTGGGACGATCATTAACGCCGAGCGGAGCCGTCGACTGCGCCAGCCCGGGCTGCAGGCGCATGTGAACAAGCTTAACGAAGAGTTTCGGCGCCGCTTCGACCGGGGGTGAGTCGCGCGGGCCCGGCGGGCTTGAGGCTGTCGCCGGGTCGTCGCAAGCTGAGCGGGCGCGCTGACCGGCGCGCGACGACCCGTCCGCTCGGAGCCTCTAATGACCCTCTACGCCCTCGGCGACATCCAACCGGTTCTGCCGACCGATGCCCCTGTTTTCGTCGCTCCGTCCGCGTCGGTGATCGGGAACGTGCACTTCGAAGGGGAGGTGAGCGTCTGGTTCGGGGCGGTGCTGCGGGGTGATAACGAACCTATTCGCCTTGGCTGGGGCTCGAATGTTCAGGACGGCGCGGTGTTCCACACAGACCCAGGGTTTCCGCTGACGCTTGGGCGGGAGGTGACGATTGGCCATGGCGCGATCGTGCATGGCTGCAGCATCGGCGACGGCAGCCTTGTCGGCATGGGCGCTACGATCCTCAACGGCGCGACGATCGGGAAGGGCTGCCTCATCGGCGCTGGCGCGTTGGTGACCGAGGGCAAGGACATCCCCGACGGCTCCCTTGTGCTGGGAACGCCAGGCAAGGTCGCCCGCAGTTTGGATCCGGCGGCACAGGCGGCCCTGCGCGAGACGGCGGCCGGCTACAGGGCGCGGCTGAAGCGCTTCAACGCTAAGCTTCGCGCGCTTTGATCGGCCGACCGCGCTCTAGGTTGGGAAGGCGCAGAGCGTGATGCGGGCATCCTCCGCCGACCAGGTGAGGCGAGCGCCGGCGGCGGCGGCGGCGCGGGGCAGGAGCGCCAGTTCGACCTCCCGCGATGCGGGCAGATCCTGCAAGCTGCCCTGCAGCCATGCCTCCGCCCGCAGTGGAAGCGCGGCAGCCGAGCCCTCTGCCGTGACACGCAGCGGCAGGCTGCTCTGCTGCGAGAAGACAAGTTCGATCTGCCCGCCGAGACCGAGCAGCAGCCGGCCGGACAGGACCATGAGGCTGGTCAGCCGCGCAACGGCGGGGTCGAGCGGCCCGCCGTCCTCCCCGGTCACACTGAAACTCACGCGCCGGCTCGAGATCACCTCGGTCAGTTCGCGGACGACCTGTGCACGCGCGACCGTGGCACCTTCGGGGGAAGCATCCCCGAAGGCGACGCGAAGGGTGCGCAGCAGAGCGGCGGCGCGCGCCGTGCTCTGCCGCACGAGCTCCACCTCCTCCGCCTCGCCATCGCCGGCCACTTCCGCCATTAGATCCACGCCGTTTGCGATAGCCCCCACCGGGCCCACGAGATCGTGGCAGATGCGGGCCGCGATCAGCCCGCCGAGCCGGACGAGCGCCGGATGATCGGCGGCTGCGGCGCTGGCATGGTCAGCGGCAGGATGAGGCGCTAGGTCGTGAGCCATGGCAAATATGTTCCTCGAAGTCGGCGCTCTCGTGCGTCACCGTCTGCGCCCCGACTGGGGCCTCGGCCAGATCCAGAGCATGATCGCAGGCCGCGTAACGGTGAATTTCGAGAACGAGGGAAAGGTTGTGCTGGTAGGCGATGACCCGCAGCTGGAACTCGTCGAATCGGATAGGCTGTAACATACGACTCCCATGGTTAACGGTCACTCACCCAAACAGGACGACCGATACGTCCGTTCCGGGCGCTGTTGCGTCGATCCGATGGGGTGAATACTGTCCGGCGCCGGCCGAAGAGCCACGCCGCGGGCGGGAATGACCGACGGGCGATGCTGGGAGAGGGCAGGAAGCCATGCAGGTAGACGCTGGGCGTTTTACCGTGCGCCTCGCACGAAGCGAGGCCGAGGTCGCCGCAGCGCAGCGCTTGCGCTATCGCGTCTTCGTCGAGGAGATGGGCGCGTCGGTGACGCCCGAGGATGCCGCGGAACGTCGGGAGCGGGACCGCTTCGACCCGTATTTCGATCATCTCATCCTCATCGACAACGAGAACGAGGATCCGGATCTCGAACTCGGTGTCGTGGGGGTCTACCGGTTGATGCGCGGCGCATCGGCACGCGAGGGCATCGGCTTCTACGGCGAGGGGGAGTACGATCTCTCACGGCTGAAGGAGCAGGAGGCCGAGATCCTCGAGCTTGGCCGGTCCTGTGTGGATGCAAGCCACCGGGGCGGCTCGGGCATGCATCTCCTCTGGACCGGGCTCGGCCGGTATGTGGACGAGCACCAGGTGGGAATCCTGTTCGGTGTCGCGAGCTTTCACGGCAACAGCACCGAGCCGCTCGCCCATGCGCTGAGCTATCTGCACCATCGCCACCTTGCGCCGCCGGACCTTCGGGTGCGTGCGCTGGAGAACAGTTTTGCGCCGATGGATATCGTTTCGGCGGAGGATGTGGACGGCAAGGAGGCGCTTCGGCAGATCCCGGCGCTCATCAAGGCCTATATCCGGCTGGGCGGGTTCGTTGGGGAAGGCGCCTGGGTCGACCACGAGTTCAATACTGTGGATGTCTGCCTGATCATGGACACCGCACGCATGGTGCAACGCTATCGCCAGTTCTATTCGCGCCATCAGACCCGCGGCGACGGCAGCGGCGCGGAAGGCGGCGACGCATGACGATGGCGGATGGCGGCTCGTCGGCCGATACGGTGCGCCGTGTGGCGGAAGGGGCCGAGAGCGGCGGCCAGCCGCAGCAGGGGACCTGGCGGGGGACCGAGCCGCCGGCGCTGCCACCGCTCACGGCGGCGCAGAAACTGCAGGATGAACGCGCCGAGCCGCAGATATCCTCGCAGTTTCT
>JBCBHB010000327.1:0-4256 GCA_038526025.1 Pseudomonadota bacterium | reverse complement strand
CTGCCCGACTACCCGGAGGTGGCGGGGATCGACCTGCCTAAGGAGATCGAGAGCGAGCGCGTGAGCATCAGCCTGCGCCTAACCGCCGGCGTGCCGCTGGGCCGGATCTGGTCCGACAGCCACGCCATCGACGTGGATCGTGGCGAGGAAGGCGCTGCCATCACGCTCGCCGCCGGCAAGGTGATCGACAACCGCGACTTCCTGCTCGCCTACACGCTGGGCGGGGCCGACACGGCCGTGGGCATGCTCGCCCATGGCAGCGAACAGGGCGGCCATTTCAGCCTGCTGATCACCCCGCCCGAGCGGCCGGATGCGGCGGAGATCGAGGCGCGCGAGCTTGTCTTCGTGCTCGACACCTCAGGCTCGATGCATGGTATGCCGATGGATGCGTCGAAGGTCTTCATGCAGGCGGCGCTCGACACGCTGCGCCCGGACGACACGTTCCGCATCCTGCGCTTCGCCTCCGGCACCTCCGCTTTCTCCGCCCGCCCGGTGCAGGCGACGCCGCGCAACATTCGCGCCGCCCGCCGCTATGTCGACAGCCTCGAGGCGAGCGGGGGCACGGAGATGGAGAACGCCATCCGCACCGCCTTCGCCGAGCCTGCCGCCCGCGGGCGCCTGCGGCTGGTGACGTTCCTGTCGGACGGCTATATCGGCAACGAGGCGGATGTGCTGCGCGCCATCTCCGAGGTGCTGGGCGACGCACGGATCTATGCCCTCGGCGTCGGCTCCTCGGTGAACCGCTACCTGCTCGAGGAAATGGCGCGCGAAGGGCGTGGTCATGTCCGCTATGTGGACCCGACGAAGGACATCGAGGCGGATGCCCGCGCGCTTGCCGAGCGGATCGCGACACCCGTGCTTTCGGATATCCGCATCGAATGGGGTGGCCTCGGCGCGAGCGAAACGGTGCCGGAGAGGATGCCCGACCTCTTCGCCGGCGACACGCTGCGCCTCACCGGCCGCTACGCCACGCCCGGCCAGCACACCATCGTCGTGCATGGGCGGAGCGGCGGGCGTGCGGCGCGCCTGCCCGTCACGGTCGATATCCCGGCGGATACGGGACCAGAGGGGGCGGCCATCCCGGTGGTCTGGGCCCGGGGACAGATCGCGGACGCGATGCGCGAGGTCTCTCGCCTGCCCTCGACCGATCCGCGCCAGGCGGGTCTCAAGGAGCGGGTGACGGCGCTCGGCCTAGAGCATGCGCTCACCACGCGCTGGACCTCCTTCGTCGCGGTTTCCGAGAAGGTGGTGAACGAGCGGCCCGCGCAGGCGGTCGACGGTAACGTGCCGCTGCCGATGCCCGAGGGCGTGCCGCCGAGCGCTTACCCGAACGCGACCGCCGGTGCCCCTGCGAACGGTCTTCGCCGTGCGCTGCAGTCCCCGCTGCCGCAGCAGCAGGGCGCCGCCCCGCGCACCGAGGCCTTCGCGGCCGCGGAGAGCATGGCGGTCGGCGGTGTCCTGCTCTCCGACAAGGCTGAGAGCGAGAGCATCATGGTGGCCGGGCCCACGGGGCAGACCGGCGGCAGCCATGGCGGTGTCATGAAGCTCTTCAGCGGCGGCTCGACGCCGGAGCCGGAGACGCTCGCCGGCCTCGCCGTCATCTTCTTCGCCTGGATCGGTGCGATGCTCCGCCGCCGCTTCCGCCGCCGGGCCGAACGGGCAAGGCTGATCGAAGGCCTCGCCTGATCGCAGACCGCTTTGCGCAAAGCCGGCCCCGGCATAGTCTGGGGCCGGCCCTTCAACGAGAAACGGCCAAGGGGACAGCCGATGCCACGCACCATCCTCGTCGTCGATGACGACCCGCATATCCGCGACGTGGTCGCCTTTGCGCTCGGCAAGGCGGGCCATGCCGTCGAGACCGCTGCCGACGGCGCCGAGGCGCTCGGCATGATCGAGGCCGGCGCACCCGATCTTGTCGTGCTCGATATTAACATGCCGGAGATGGACGGGCTCGAGCTCTGCCGCCAGCTCCGCCGCGGCTCGGACCTGCCGATCCTGTTCCTCTCCTCGCGCGACGACGAGATCGACCGCGTGGTGGGGCTGGAGCTGGGCGCGGACGACTACGTGACGAAGCCCTTCAGCCCGCGCGAGCTCACCGCCCGGGTTGCGGCCATCCTGAAGCGCACGGCACCCGACACGCGGGGCGCCAACGGCGCGGCCAACGGGGAGGGCGAGGCGCTCGAGAAACCCATCAGTCACCGCACCGCGGAGGGGCTGCTGGTGGTCGACACTGCGCGCCATCTGGTCACCTGGGAGAGCAGCCCGGTGAAGCTGACGGCGACGGAGTTCCAGCTCCTCGCCATCATGGCGCGCCAGCCCGGGCGGGTGTTCGACCGGGAGACGCTGATGCGTGGAGCCTATCCGCCCAACATCCACGTCTCCGACCGCACGATCGACAGCCATGTGCGCCATGTGCGCGCGAAGCTCGCCACCGCCGGGGCGCATGGGCTGATCGAGACCGTGCATGGCGTGGGCGTGCGCATGACCGAGCGCTGAGCGCATGGCGGAGGGCGCCGAACCGGGGGAGCGGACCACGCCGCTCCGCGCGCGGGCGGCGGCCCTCCGCCATCGGCTCTGGGCGCTTGTGGACGATGGGCCGCGGCCGCGGCTTGCCACCATCCTGCTGCTCGTCAACGTCGCCATCGTGGCGTTGCCGCTCGGCTCGATCTTCTTCCTGCGCATCTACGAGAACCAGCTGATCCAGGAGACGGAGCGCGAGCTGATCGCCCAGGCCGCCATGATCGGCGCGGCCTATGAGCGCGAGCTCGAGCGCACGCCGGGCTTCAGCGTCGAGGTGTTCGAGAGCTGGCGGGCCGCGCAGGGCCGGCTCGAACGGCTGCGCGGCCCCTTCGCGCTCGGCGACATCACGGCCGAGAGCTTTGCTGCGCCACCGCCGCCGCTGGAGCTCGAGCCCGGGGACCCGAACTACAGCCCGCAGGACCCGGAGATCGACCTCTTCCGCGACCCGACGCTCCCGGCGCGGCCCGACGGTGTCTCGGCCGGGGCGGCGAACCCCTTCGCCGTGGAGGCGGGGCAGGCGCTGACGCCCTTCATGGCCCGCGCGCAGGAGACGACGCTCGCGGGTATGCGGTTGCTCGACCCCGAAGGCATCACCGTCGGCGGTCAGGCGGAGGTCGGCCTGTCCTTCGCGCATGTGCGCGAGGTGCGCGACGCGTTGGCCGGTCGCTACGCCTCCGTCCTGCGCTACCGCGAGCTCGAGGGCGCGCCGCCTGAGCTTGCCAGCATCAGCCGGGGAACGGGCGTGCGGGTCTTCATCGCCTACCCGGTCCTGCGGGAGGAGACGGTGTGGGGCGTCGTCTACCTCTCCCGCACGCCGAAGAGCGCGCTCAAGCACCTCTACGAGGAGCGGGACAAGGTGATCATCGCCGCACTTCTGATCCTGGGCGTGGCGGTCGGGCTTGCGATGCTGACCTCGCGCACGATCTCCCGCCCCGTGGCGGCGCTGACGGCGCGGATGCGGGCGATCATGGCCGGGGACAGGGCGGCGATGGCGCCGCTCGCGCGGCCGGGGACGCGGGAGATCGCCGAGCTTTCCGAAGGGATCAGCCGCATGGCCGGGGCGCTGGAGGCGCGGGCCGAGACCGTGCGCGCCTTCGCCCGCCATGTGAGCCACGAGTTCAAGACCCCCATTGCGGGGATCAGGGGGGCTGCCGAGATCCTCGAAGACCATGCGGCGACGCTGACGGAGGCGGAGCGCACGCGTTTCGCCGGCAATATCCTGCGGGATGCGGGGCGGCTGGAGGCGTTGCTGGCGCGGTTGCTGGATCTTGCGCGGGCGGAGCACGCAGCACCGCCACCCGGCCCCCTTGCCCTCGACGACGCTGTGCCGGCGGCCGCGCGCCGGGCGGCACAGCGCCTCGGCGAGCGTGTCGATGCAGGGGGGCTCTTGGTGACCACCGATATCCCGCCGGGCCTTGCGGCGCGGATTACCGAGGAGGCGCTGGGCATCCTGGTCGACAACCTGGCGCGCAACGCCACGGAACATGGGGCGGGGCAGCTCCGAATTGCCGGCCGCCGGGGTGTGGCGGGCGATGACGTGCGGCTCACTTTCGCCGATGACGGGCGCGGCATCTCGCCGGCCAACCGCGCCCGTGTCTTCGAACAGTTCTTCACCACGCGCCGGGCCGACGGGGGCACGGGGCTCGGGCTTTCCATCGTGCGTGCGGTGCTGGCGAGCCAGGGCGGGCGGCTCGGTCTCCTGCACGTGGTCGGTGCGCTCGCGGGCTTCGCCGGGG
>JBCBHB010000326.1:0-4276 GCA_038526025.1 Pseudomonadota bacterium | reverse complement strand
TGCGTGCCATGACGATCTTCGGGGCGGCAATCGTCGCCTGCCTCGCATCACAGGCTCCTTCTGGCATCAGGGCGCAGCGGGTGGGGCAGGCGCGCGGTCCTCCCGCAGCGCAGCGTACCGCCTGCAGGTTGCTGCCCCAACGTCAAAAACAACCCAGAGCGGCGTTCCGCCTGTTTGATCTCGCCCAAGGCGGTGGCCGTCATCTGCCCGTTACAGTGGTCGGACAGAAGAAAGGGAGAGAAACATGTTCAAGCGCATCATGGTGCCCGTCGATCTCGGCCATCTCGAGACCCTCGACAAGGCGCTCGCCGTCACGGCCCAGCAGGCAAAGCTCTACGAAGCGCCGGTGACCTATGTCGGCGTGACCATGTCGGCACCCAGCGCGGTGGCCCACAACCCGGAGGAGTTCGGCGAGAAGCTCGCGGCCTTCGCGGCGGGGGAAGGCAGCAAGCACGGCATCGCGGCCGACAGCCGCGCCGTCATCAGCCACGACACCACCATCGATCTCGACGACACGCTGATGAAGACGGCAAACGAGATGGGCGCCGACCTCATCGTGATGCAGAGCCACGTGCCGGGTCTGGCGGACTACATCTGGCCCTCGAACGGCGGCAGCGTGGCCTCTCACGCGAATGCAAGCGTGATGGTCGTTCGCTAGGCAGCAAAGAGCGGTGGGCGAGGCGCCGCGCGCCGCGAGTGGCGCCTCGTTGTGCGCGCGCGAAGTATTGCCCAAACTTCGCGCGTTTTCCAGATAGCCTTTCGCAATCATTCCCCGCCACACTGGGTCACCGCCCCCGCCGGGTCCGTGCCGAAACGCGCGCCGGGGGACGGGCGCGAGCGATGAAGGAGTGCTGGATACGCGACACCGATGAAGAGCGGACACGACCCCGATTTCCGCCGGCAGCTTGCCGGCTATTCGCTGGCCACGGCCGAGATCACCTACCGGATGCCCGATGCGCAATCGCTGCTGCAGACCTATGTCTGGCAGGATTACGACCTCGCGCCGAGCTTCCCGGTCCTCAAGAAGTTCCTCGATTTCTGGGAGCGCGAGCTCGACGGGCCGATTCATTCGGTGCGACTCGCCCATGCGGAGCTGATCCGCCCGGCCGAGCTGCGCATGGTCGATGCCGAGTATGTTCTGCACTGAGAGCGTCCAAGGTTAACGCTTGGGCAACGGGCGGCCGGAAACACGGGCTCGTGCGACGGTGTGACACGAGAAGAACGCCCTCGTGATTTGCGCCCGGCCCGCCTGAGGATATGTTGGAGCGCATGAAAACGCCCCAACATACGCGCCGCCCCGCGGCCTCCGTCGAGCGCTCCCGGCGCCCTCTCTCGGCTGCCGTCGCCGCGTGGCTCCTCGCTTTCGGCGTCGCGACCCCTGCCTCGGCCGAGGGGCCGGTACTCGTCGAGCTTTTCACCAGCCAGGGCTGCTCGAGCTGTCCCCCGGCGGATGCGGTGCTCGGCCAGCTGGCAGGAGAGGAGGGCGTGCTGCCGCTCTCCTTCCATGTGGACTACTGGGACTATCTCGGCTGGCGGGACACCTTCGCCGAGGCGCGCTTTACAGAGCGCCAGGTGTCCTATCGCGATGCCTGGGGCGAGCGGGTGGTCTACACGCCGCAGATCGTGGTCGCCGGAATCGCGCCGGTCGTCGGCAGCCGCGAGGCGGAGGTGCGTCAAGCCATCGCCGGGGCGGCCGCCGCGCCGGCGCCCGGCCGCATCGAGATCCAGCGTCGCGATGGCGGCCTCGTGGCACGCCTTGCCGATCTGCCGGGTGACAGCGTCCTCTTCGTCGCCGTCTTCGACAAGGCCACCAGCGTCGAGATCGCGCGCGGCGAGAATGCCGGCCGATCCGTGACCTATCACCATGTGGTGCGGGACTTCATGCGCATCGGCAGCGCGGCGCAGGCCGGCCGTGCCATGAACCTGCCCGAGCCGATGGCGGGGCAGGGCGTCGCCATCTGGGCTCAGGAGCCCGGTCACGGCGCCGTTTTCGCCACGGCCCGTTACGTGGCGGGCGAGACCCTCGCCGCGGCGAAGTAATCCAAGCGCCATCGGCCGAGCCACGGCGCGCAAGCAGGATCACCGGGCCGTCGGCATGCTGGCCAGGCGCGCAATGCCGGCTTGGCGCCGCGGGTGCGGTGGTCGCCAAGGGCGCTTCGCCCGACGCGGCGCTCTGAGAAGGCCCTGAGCACGGGAGGCGTCAGCGCTTGCGGCGCCAGCGGCGGTGCAGCCAGAACCACTGGGGCGCATCCTCCTCGATCCAGGCGCCGATGCGCGCGTTCACGGCCGCCATCATCTCCATCGGCTCGCCTGCCGGGATCTCGGCTTCGAACCGCGCCCCGAACCGGCCATGGCCGTCGAGCCGCGGGGCGACGGCTGGGACCAGCGCAGCCCCCGTCCGCGCCGCGAGGTTGGCGGCCACGGTCAACGTCTCCGCGGGATGGCCGAGAAAGGGGATCAGCGGTGCCCCCGTGGTCCGTTGGTCGACGAGGATGAGCGCCAGCCCGCCACGCGCCACATGCCCGTGCAGCGCGCGCATGCCCTTCGGCCCCTTCTGCATCACCGGCCCGCCCGCAGCCACGATCAGCCGAAGGGTGTAGGCGTCGAGCAGGCGGTTGTTGAACGGCCGGTAGATGATCCCGCATTCATGGCCTGCGCGCCCCGCAGCGATCCGCAGGGCCTCCCAGTTCCCGTAATGCGCCGTCACCATCACCACACCCCGCCCTTCGGCCAGCGGCGCGGCGATGTTCTCGATCCCCTCCACCTCGATATCGATGGTCGCGATGAACCGGTCGAAATGCGCGTATTCCACGCTCAGCTTCGCGAAGTGCCGGCAGGCCTCGCGCCGGAGCGTCCGCTTCTCGGCAGCGCACATGCCCGGCCGGGCGATGGCGAAGTTGTCGTCCAGCCGCTTCCGCGCCACCGGGATGAGCGGCAGGATATTGGCGCCCAGCATCCCCACCTGCCGCGCCAACCACCACGTCCCGACGGGGCGCGTCACCGTGGCAAAGGTCCGCAGGAAGCCGTAGACCAGCCGCTCCCAAGCCAGCATCCACCACCGGTCCTTCGTCCGGTACCAGCGCGAGCGGCTCATGCGCCGGGCCCCGGGCGCCGCGCCGTCAGCACCGCGAAGCGCCAGGCCATCAGCACCGTCGCCAGAACGCAGACCGCCGCTACCGCGATCACGAGGCCCTTCTCCGCCAGCGGCGTCTCGAGCGCGAGGAACAGCCCCAGCGGCACCAGCAGCACCGTGAAGGAGACGGCGTAGATCCCGATCGCCAGCCAGGCGTCCCCCAGCGCCCGCACGGCCTGGCCCATCACCACCTGCATGCTGTCCGGCATGAAGATCAGCACGGAGAACACCAGCAGGGCGGAGACGCGCGCGATCACATCGGCATCGTTGGTGTAGACGGCGGCGATCGAGCCGCGGAAGAGGAACACCAGCAGCGCCAGCCCGCCGATCAGCACGGCCGCCGCGCCGAAGCCGCACCATCCCGCGAAGGCCGCCTCCGCGGGCCGGCCGCGCCCCACCTCGTTGCCCACGCGCACGCCCGTGGCGACGGCGAGGCCGAGGCCGACCATGAAGACTGTCGAGACGATGTTGTGGCTGATGGAGTACGCATCGAGCGCCAGCGCGCCGAGATAGCCTGCCGCAAGGCTCATGGCCGCGAAGCCCACCGTCTCGAACCCGTTCGACAGTCCGGCCGAGAGGCCGAGCTTGCGCATCGTCCAGCCCGCGCGCCACCCGCCCGGCCCCCAGAACGTCTCCGCCGGGCCGATCACGCCCACGGCGCGCGGGTTCGCCTGGGTCAGGATCACCGCCACCATCGCCGCTGCGGCCCCCCAGCGCACGATCGTCGAGGCCAGCGCGGCCCCTGCCGCTCCCATCTCCGGCAGGCCCCAGTTCCCCCAGATCAGCAACCAGTTGAGCGCGACATTCGCCAGGTTGGCGCCGAGCATCACGATGAGGCCGGGGATCGGTCGGCGCGTGGATTCGAGGTAGAACGCGCAGACGGCGAAGAACACCTGCGCGATCAGCCCCGGTGCCAGCGCCTCGGCCACGCGCCCCCCGGCGGCTGCAAGCTCCGGTGTCTGGCCAAGCGCGCCCAGGAACCACTCTCCGCGATAGACGACGACCGCGCCGATGGCCGAGGTGACCGCCGCCCAGACCATCGCGCGCCGCCAGGCCCGCCCGCTTTCCAGCCGGTCCCCGCGCCCCTCCGCCTGGCTCACCACCGGCTCGTCTTCTGCATCGGGCTTGCCTCGGGCGTCGTGC
>JBCBHB010000325.1:0-4291 GCA_038526025.1 Pseudomonadota bacterium | reverse complement strand
CCCAGTGCCTGCAGGGCGCAGGAGCGCCAGTTCTGATGGTCGAAGAGCTTCGCGCGCTCGGCCGTCGCTTCTCGCAGAGCACAGCGCCCGTACGGCCGGCGGACTGGCAGCGCTACCCCTACCCCTTCATCTACGGCCAGCCCGACGCGAAGCTCTTCGACCATCAGAACTGGCGCTCCTGCGCCCTGCAGGCCCTCGGGCAGCGGGACCTCGAGGTGCTGACCTCCGACGCCTATGAACGCGACGATGCGCGGCTGGTGGAGTACATCCTCCGCCACATCCTGCCGCGGCGGGGCATCTGGGCGCGACCGGAGGAGATCCTGCTCACCCTCGGCGGGCAGAACGCGCTCTGGCTCGCGGCCGAGGTGCTCCTGAACCAGCGGCGCACGGCGGTGATGGAGAACCCGTGCTACCCTGCCCTGCGCACGATCATCGACCAGATGCGCTGCCACCACGTCTTCCTCGATGTGGATGGCGAAGGGCTGAACCCGGACGACCTGCCGGCGGAGACCGACGTGCTCTTCGTCACCGCCTCGCACCAGTGCCCCACGAACGTGACCATGCCCGTCGCGCGGCGGCGCGCGCTGCTGGAGAAGGCGGCGCAACAGGGCTTCATCATCGTGGAGGATGACTACGAGTTCGAGCTCTCGCCGACGCGCGCGCCCTCGCCTGCGCTGAAGTCGCTCGATGAGGCCGGGGCAGTGGTCTACGCGGGCAGCTTCTCGAAGTCGCTCTTTCCCGGGTTGCGGCTGGGCTACCTGGTGGCGGATGCCGCATTCATCGAGGAGGCGCGGGCGCTGCGCACCCTCGTGCTCCGCCACCCGCCGGGGCATCTGCAGCGCACGGCGGCGTACTTTCTGAGCCTCGGGCACTACGATGCTCAGATCGCCCGGCTCGGCGCCGCCTACGCCCGCCGGCGCGAGGCGATGGCCACGGCGCTGGCCACCCATGGGCTCGATGCGCACATGCCTCGATACGGCGCCTCCAGCGCCTGGCTGCGCGCACCTTCGGGCACCGATATCGAGGCGGTGGCCGCGCGCCTTCGGCCGCGGGGCGTGCTGATCGAACCGGGCCACGGCTTCTTTCGCGATGCCGCTGAGGGCCAGGGCACCTATCGACTCGGCTTCTCGTCGATCCCGACCGCGCGCATCCCCGAGGGCATCGCGATCCTGGCCGAGGAAGTGTCGGCGCCGGCCGCCATCCCCGCCTGAGCTCCACGTCGGACCATCATCTTCCCGCTGCGACGCAATGTGTCGCGAAAAAGAGTTGCAATCTCGCGCGGCCTGTCGTGAAAATCACAAGGATATTTTCACGGAGCCTGCCGCCGCATGAATGCGCCGCACATGTCCCCCAGCCTCGGCCGCGACCTGCGCGCGCTCCGCGCCACGCGCGGGCTGACCCTTGGGCATGTCGCGGGCACGCTCGGCCGCTCCATCGGCTGGCTCAGCCAGGTCGAGCGGGATCTCTCGCGACCGAGCTTCGAGGACCTGCAGGCGCTCGCGAAACTCTTCGGCGTACCCCTCTCCCTCTTCTTCGGCGCGGCCGACGCGCCGACGCGGGAAGCTGGCCGGATCGTCCGTGCCGCCGCGCGCCGCACGATCGGCGAACGGGACGGCGGGCTTTCCGAAAGCCTCCTCTCGCCCGACCTGACCGACAGCTTCGAGATGGTCCATTCCGTCTTCGCGCCCGGCGCCGAGCGGCTGACGCCCGTGACCCGGCCTACCCAGGAGGTGGCCTACATGGTCTCGGGCAAGCTCGATCTCTGGATCGCCGCCGAGAAATTCACCGTCGCCACCGGCGACAGCTTCCGCATCCGAGAAGAGCCCTTCCGATGGGCCAACCCCTACGAGGACCCGGCGGTCGTCGTCTGGGTGATCTCGCCACCCGTCTACTGACAGAGGAGAGCCCCATGTCCGAGCTTCCCAGGACTGCACGCGTCGTGATCATCGGCGGTGGCGCCGTCGGCGTCTCGACGCTCTACCACCTGGCCCTCGAGGGCTGGACCGACTGCGTGCTGCTCGAGAAGAACGAGCTGACGGCGGGCTCCACCTGGCATGCCGCAGGCAACTGCCCGAACTTCTCCGCGTCCTGGGCGGTGATGAACATGCAGCGCTACGGCCTTTCGATGTATCGCGAGCTGGCCGAGCGCGTGGACTATCCGATGAACTACCATGTCACCGGCTCGCTGCGGCTCGCCCACGGGCTCGAGCGCATGCGCGAGTTCGAGCATGTCTGCTCGCTCGGCCGCACCCAGGGCGTGCCGATGGAGATGATGACGGTGGAGGAGATGCAGGAGAAGCATCCCTTCATGGAGGGCCACGACCTTGCCGGCGGGCTCTGGGATCCGCTCGACGGCGATATCGACCCCGCGCAGCTCACCCAGGCGATGGCCAAGGGCGCGCGCGACCTTGGCGCCACGATCACCCGCTTCTGCCCCGCCACCGGCGTGCGCCGCGAGGGCCATGAATGGGTGGTGGAGACGCCCAAGGGCGAGATCCGCTGCGAGAAGGTTGTGAACGCCGCCGGCTACTATGCCCAGCGCGTGGGCGAATGGTTCCGCCCCTATGGCGGGCGCCGCGTGCCGCTGGTGGTCATGTCCCACCAGTACTTCCTCACGGACGAGATCCCCGAGATCGAAGCCTGGACCAAGGAGCAGGGCCGCAAGCTCCCGATCATCCGCGACGTCGACATCTCCTACTATCTCCGCCAGGACAAGGCGGGGCTGAACCTCGGGCCCTATGAGCGCAACTGCAAGGCGCACTGGCTGACGCCCGAGGACCCGATGCCGGATGACTTCAGCTTCCAGCTCTACCCGGACGACCTCGAGCGGCTCGAGTTCTACATCGAGGATGCGCTCGCCCGGGTGCCGCTGCTCGGCTCCCAGGGTGTCGGCCGCGTCATCAACGGCCCGATCCCCTACGCGCCGGACGGCAACCCGATGATCGGCCCGATGCCGGGCGTGCGGGATGCCTACGAGGCGCACAGCTTCACCTTCGGCATCGCCCAGGGCGGCGGCGCGGGCAAGGTGGCGGCCGAGTGGATCGTCCATGGCCAGACCGAATGGGACATGTGGGCCGTCGACCCGCGCCGCTACACGAAATACGCGGATGACGACTATGCCGTGGCCAAGGGCATGGAGATCTACGGCCATGAATACGCGATGCACTTCCCCCACCACGCCTGGCCGGCGGGGCGGGACAAGAAGCACGGGCCGGTGCATGACCGCCTCGCCGCCGCCGGCGCGCAGTTCGGCGCCTATAACGGCTGGGAGCGGGCGAACTGGTTCGCCAAGCCGGGCGACGACACCTCCGAGGAGGCGACGCAGACCTGGAACCGCGAAGGCCCCTGGGAGCCGCGCATCCGCGAGGAATGCGAGGCGGTGCGCGATGCAGCCGGTGTGATCGACATCTGCGGCTTCTCCCGCTTCAACCTGAAGGGTGAGGGCGCGGCGGACTGGCTGCGCAGCCGCATCGCCGGCGGGCTGCCAAAGGTCGGCCGCCTCAGCCTCGCCTACTTCCCGGACGAGCGGGGCCGGATCGTGACGGAGATGTCGGTCATCCGCCATGGCGAGGACAGCTTCACGCTCATCACCGCGGCGGCCGCGCAGTGGCACGACTTTGAGCTGCTGGCGAAGGCCCTGCCCGCCGATGGCAGCCTGACGCTGACGGACCACACGGAGGAGTACTCGACCCTCCTGGTCACCGGGCCGGAGAGCCGCAGCATTCTCGCCCAGCTCACGGATGGCGATCTCTCGCTGCCCTGGCTCAGCCATCAGGCGGCGACCGTTGCGGGCAAGCCGGCAGCGCTCGCCCGCGTGAGCTTCGCCGGCGAGCTTGGCTGGGAGATCCACGGCGCCTTCGGAGAGATGGGCCCGATCTGGGATGCGGTCACGCAGGCGGGGGCGAAGCCTTTCGGCATGTACGCGCTCAACTCGCTCCGCATGGAGAAGGGCTACCGCGCGTGGAAGGGTGATCTCAGCACCGATTACACACTGCTCGAGGGCGGGCTCGACCGGTTCATCCGCTTCAACAAGGAGCAGGACTTCCCGGGCCGCGCCGCCCTTCTGGCCGAGAAGCAGCGGGGCCCGTCGAAGCGGTTCGCCACCATGCTGGTCGAGGCCAATGGCTGCGATGCGCCCTACATGTCGAATGTCTGGAAAGGCACGGACCGGGTGGGCGAGGTCACGTCCTCCGGCTGGGGCTACCGGATCGAAAGCTCCATCGCCCTTGCGATGCTGACGCCGGAGGCCGCGACGCCGGGCACGGCACTCGAAGTCGAAATCTATGGCGAG
>JBCBHB010000324.1:0-4301 GCA_038526025.1 Pseudomonadota bacterium | reverse complement strand
AGGGCCACGGTCTCGATCAGCCGCTTGGCGAGCATCTGCTCAAGCAGGCCCGGCAGCCCTTCCGGCACACTCACGGCCTTGCGGAAAGCGCGGGAGAAGAGCCGCTTCGCCTCCGCCTTCTCGGCCAGTTTGGCGTCCGCCGTCAGCCAGGCGCCGCGGCCCGGTAGCTTCCCGGCAAGGTCCGGCACCACGCTCTCGCCATCGGGCGAGAGCACGAAGCGGATCAGCGGGGCGGTCGGCCCGCTCCGGCCCGTCGCGATACAGCGCCGCTCGGGCGCGTCGCGCTCCTTCGCCTTGCCGCCGCGTGCCAAACCGGCCTCCATGCCCTACCGCCCCACATCGCTCAGCGCGCCGGCGCGCCGAAGACGCTCTCGGCCGTCGCTTCCTGGGGCGCCGCTTCCGCAGCGTCTTCCTCACCCTCTTCCTCGCCCTCCTCCGGGGCAGGCTGGGTGGCGATGAGAAACTCCTCCTCGTCGATCATGCCGAGCTGCAGGCGCGCGCGCATGATGAGGTACTGCGCCTCCTCTGCGCTGATCTCGAACGCCTCGAGCAGGCCGTCCTCCTTCACGCGCTTGCCGTCGATCACTTCCCAGCCGCCGGCCAGCTCGAAATCCGCACATTTTGCGAACTCGGCGAGGTCCAGGATCCCGTCCTCCGCCAGCACCACCAGCATCTGCGGCGTGAGCCCCTCGAAGGTGATGAGGTCCTCCTGCGCGCCCATCTCCCGCGCCTTGGCCAGCGCCTGCTGGTTCGCCTCTTCCAGCTTCTCGCGCGCCCGAAGCTGCAGCTCCTGCGCCGTCTCCTCGTCGAACCCGTCGATGGCTGCCAGCTCGTCGATCTCGACGAAGGCAACCTCCTCGAGGCTCGAGAAGTCTTCCGACACCAGGAGCTGCGCCACCATCTCGTCGACGTCGAGCGCCTCCATGAACATGGCGGAGCGCTCGTTGAACTCCTGCTGGCGCCGCTCGCTCTCCTCAGCCTCGGTCATGATGTCGATGTCCCAGCCCGTCAGCTGGCTGGCGAGGCGCACGTTCTGGCCCCGCCGGCCGATGGCCTGGCTGAGCTGCTCGTCCGGCACCACCACCTCGATGCGCTGGGCATCCTCGTCCATCACGACCTTGACCACCTCGGCTGGCTGCAGCGCGTTCACGATGAAGGTCGCCGCATCGTCGATCCACGGGATGATGTCGATCTTCTCGCCCTGCAGCTCGCTCACCACCGCCTGCACGCGGCTGCCGCGCATACCCACGCAAGCGCCCACCGGGTCGATCGAGTTGTCGTAGGAGATCACGCCGATCTTCGCCCGGCTGCCGGGGTCGCGCGCCACCGCCTTGATCTCGATGATGCCGTCATAGATCTCCGGCACTTCCATCCCGAAGAGCTTCGCCATGAACTCCGGCGCCGTGCGGCTAAGGAAGATCTGCGGGCCCCGGGCCTCGCGGCGGACCTCGCGCACATAGGCCCGCACCCGGTCGCCCACCCGATACGCCTCGCGCGGGATCAGCTGGTCGCGGCGGATGATGCCCTCGGCCCGGCCGAGATCGACGATCACGTTGCCGTACTCCGCCCGCTTCACCACGCCGTTGATGATCTCGCCCACGCGGTCCTTGTATTCCTCGTACTGCCGCTCGCGCTCCGCATCGCGCACCTTCTGCACGATCACCTGCTTCGCGGTCTGGGCGGCGATCCGCCCGAAATCCATCGTCGGCAGCGGCTCGGTGATGAAGTCACCCACCTGCGCCTCGGGGTTCTTGAGGCGCGCCTCCTCGATCAGGATCTCGGTGAAGTGGTTCTCCACCTCCTCCACCACCTCAAGCGCCCGGCTCATCTGGATCTCGCCCGACTTGCGATCGATGAAGGCGCGAATGTCGTACTCGGCGCCATAGCGCGAGCGCGCAGCCTTCCCGAGACTGTCTTCCATCGCCTCGAGCACCAGCTCCCGGTCGATCAGCTTCTCCCGCGCAACCGCATCGGCGATCTGCAGCAGTTCGAGCTTGTTGGCGCTAACCATCAGGCGTCTCCGTTCATGCGTGCGGGTCTCTCACCCGCCCCGTCGCTCATGTCGTCGGTCTCGTCATCCACCTCGACGATGTCGTCGAAGGCGGTCTCGTCGAATTCCGGCTGGCCGGCCTTGCCGCCGCGGCGCAGGCTCTCGGTCACCAGGTCGTCGGTCAGCACCAGCTTCGCGTCCGCCAGCCAGTCGAACTCCAGCCCGATGGTGCCTTCCTCGATCTCGATCAGCACCTCCGTGCCCTCGACACCGGCGAGGATGCCTTTGAAGCGCTTGCGCCCCTCGATCATGTCCTCGGTCTCGAGCTTGGCCTCGAACCCTTCCCAGCGGTCGAAATCCTCGAGGCGCGTCAGCGGCCGGTCGATCCCGGGCGACGACACCTCCAGCACGTACTCGCTCTCGATCGGGTCCTCGACATCCAGCATGGCGGAGAGGGCGCGCGAAAGCTTCGCGCAATCCTCGATCTCCATCGTGCCGTCCGGCCGCTCCGCCATGATCTGCACGGTCGTCCGCTTGCCGCTCATCAGCCGCAGCCGGACCAGCCCGAAGCCCATGCTCTCGACCGTGGGGGTCACGATCTTCGCAAGCTTCTGGTCGATCGGCGCCTTGGCAACGAGATTGGCCATCTGCCCTCCCGGGCTCGGACAGCGGACCCAAGCGGGTCCCACCGGTGAAAACGAAAACGGCGCGCCCTGAAAAGCCCGCCGCCGAAATCCCGGAACCGGGACCCCGCCGGATGGCGAGGCCACCGCGATGTCTGTCGCGAGATACGCCTTTGGCCGCGAAAGTGCAAGGGCGCGGGTTGCCATGGCGATCCGGCACGCGGCCGGCGCGCAAAGCGGCTCTGCGCGGCATGCATGCATTCCGGTCCTTGGTGGGCTTTATTGGTCAGGTAGTTTGACCTATGTTGCACATGCGAAGGATGAAGCGCCCCCAGGGCGCGAAAGGACCATAAAGATGCCGCTCAAGCAGATTGTCTTCGTCATGGCCGTCTTTGCCGCCGTCTACCCGACGCTGACCGTGGGCCTCATGATCATGTCCGAGCTCGCGCCGGATCTCGCCCTGCCGGTACGCACCGCCCTCACCACCGGGATCATGGTGCCGACGATGACGCTGCTGGTGATCCCCGCCATCCGCCGCATGATCGACCGCGCCTTCGCCTGATCCGCTACACCCCGGCGGTCAGCCCGCCATCGATCACGGCCTCCGAGCCTGTCGTCATGCCCGACTCGCGCGAGAGCAGGTGCACGATGCTCGCAGCCACCTCCTCGGGCTGCACATACCGCCCAAGCGGCAGCATCTCCTTCATGCGCTCATGCCCGGCAACCGGGTCCTCCATCGCCGCCGCAATGCCATCCACCATCGTGCTGTCCACGAAAGCCGGATGCACCGAGTTCGCGCGGATCGGCGGGGTCTCCCGCGCCCCTTCCATCGCCAGCGCCTTGGTCAGCAGCTTCACCGCGCCCTTCGACGCGTTATAGGCGCCGAAGCCCCGTCCGCCGATCAGCCCCGCGATCGAGGAGAGCGTCACGATCGCCGGCGCCTCGCTTCGCCGCAGCAGGGGCCAGAGTGCCTTGCAGGCGAGGAAGGTACCGTCGACATTGATCGCCATCACGCGCTTGAAGTCGGCATAGGTGGTCTCGTGCAGCGGCGCGACATGCAGCACGCCGGCTGCCGTCACCACGCCGTCGAGCCCGCCATGGGTCTCCGCAATCTCCGCGGCCACGCGTGCCCAGGCATCCTCATCCGTCACGTCGAAGACATGGGCGATGCCCTCGCCTGCTGCAGCGTCGACACCGATCACCGTGCCGCCCTCGGCCGCGATGGCCTTCGCCGCCGCCCGACCGATCACGCCGCCGGCGCCGGTCATGAGAACCCTGTGTCCGTTAAGCCTGCCCGCCACGTCGCACCCCCGCCTTGAGCGGCGCGATCAGTCCTGCGCCGCTCCGCAACACTCGGCGATACGCTCCGCCAGCGCCAGCACCGCCTGGCTGGGGTCGGCACCAAGGCGCAGCGCGATGCGCGTCTGCCCCAACCGCTCGAAACCCTCCGATGGCCGAAGCTGCCGCATCCCGGGCTGGATGGCGCTGCGCGGGATCGGCGCCACTGCAAGATCAGCCATCACCGCCGCCTGCTGCGGGCCGAGGAAGTCGGACTGGTAGGCGATGCGATAGGGCATGGCGGCGCGGTCGAGCGCTTCGAGCGTCATCCGCCGCCAGGCGCAGCCCGTGGTCGCCACCGCAACCGGCAGAGGCCGCCGCCGCCAGGCATCGCCCCCGTCCCGCGCTGC
>JBCBHB010000323.1:0-4306 GCA_038526025.1 Pseudomonadota bacterium | reverse complement strand
GACTGGGACGCCATGCGCGAGGCGGAGCAGGAGCTGCTTGTGAACTCCCTGTCCATGATGTGCCCCTTCAGCGTGGAGGAGCGCCAGGCGCTGTTGGAGGCGCCTCGGCTTTCGGACCGCTACGAGACCCTGACGGCCCTCATGCAGTTCGCCATCGCCTCTTCCGGCGAGGGCAACGACCAGATGCAATGACGCGCATGGACGATCTCGAGGAGACGCTGCCTGAGGACGGGGCCGAGCCGGCGTCGCAGCCCCACGGCGCGGCATCGCGCCGGTTCTCCCCGAGGATGCTCGAGGCCTTGGTCTGCCCGGTCACAGGCGTCGCCTTGTCCTACGATGCCACGCGCTCCGAACTCGTGAGCCGAGCGGCCAACCTCGCCTTCCCGATCCGCTCCGGCATTCCGATCATGCTTGTGGACGAAGCACGGCGCCTGGAAGACTCCTAAAATCCAAGTCGATTGCAGTATGTACAGTATCAAGACTTAAATAAACGCGTTCTACTTGCTTTGTTCTTTTCCTCGTTAAGCCTCTAGAAACCATGGTTACGCAAGTTGCCCGTGTCACAGTTACATGGAGGCTGACATGCGTTTCCTCTCGACGGCGGCGTGCTGCGCCGTTCTTATCGGCTCACCCGCGGCGGCGGTCGAGCTCTACTCTGAAGACTTCGATGGCCAGAACGGCGCCGGCATCATCGGCAACGGGTCTGGCTCGTCGCCAAGCGGCTGGACGATCAGCGAAGGCGGTGGGGACATCGATGCGCTCGGCTCGGTTAACGACTTCGCGGCGGTGCAGAACGACGCGTTCGTCTTCCAGGACCTCAACTTCGGCTGTCCGACCTCCGGGTGTATCGAGACCAGCCTGCCGGGTGGCACAGGGCCCAACAACATCGGCTACGCCCTCTGGCAGTCGCCGCTGATCGACCCGTCAGGTCACACGGATCTGCAGCTCTCGTTCGACTGGACGTCGGAGAATTTCGACTTTCCGGGGCGGGACTGGACGTCGGGCGAGGACCTTCTGGTCGGCATCAAGGACGATACCGGCGCCTTCACCATTCTGTTCGACTACCTGGCGGAGGAGGGCACCGGCGCGGGCGCGAACAGCGGGTCGATCAACCAGGCATTCACCGCAACATCGGTCTTCAACGTCTTCGTCGCCTCCGCGGTCGATGATGGTAACAGCCTCAGCTACAGCTTCGACAATGTCGTGGTGAGCGGAACGGCCGCCGGTGGCGGTGCGGGCAGCGGCGGCGGCGATACCGGCGGTGGCTCGAACGTCATCAGCACACCGCTGCCGGCATCGGCGCTCCTGCTGATGGGCGCGCTCGCGGGTCTCGGTGTCTGCCGACGCAAGGTTCGCGCTTGGGCTAAGGCCTGATCGGGCTTCATCCAGGCTCAAGCGCGCGGGCAACGGTCCGGTCGCCTTCCCACACGCATCAAGCACCGGCCTTTGCCAGGGCCCCGCGGTTCTCTCCGGCCGCGGGGCCTGCCTTTCGGCTGGTCGATCAGCTCGCGGGCGCGCCCTTGCCGGCGTCGCTCTTCGGCTTGTAGTTCGCCTTCTCGGCGATGCGGGCGGACTTACCGCGACGCGAGCGCAGGTAATACAGCTTCGCGCGGCGCACCTGGCCGCGGCGCACCACCGTGATGCTGTCGATATTCGGGCTGTAGAGCGGGAAGACACGCTCGACACCCTCGCCGAACGAGATCTTGCGCACGGTGAACGAGCCCGCGAGCGTCTCGCCGTTGCGGCGCGAGATGCAGACGCCTTCGTAGTTCTGCACACGGGTACGCGTGCCCTCGGTCACCTTGTAACCGACGCGCACGGTGTCACCCGCCTTGAAATCCGGGATGGTCTTACCGAGCTCGGCGATCTGCTCGGCCTCGAGCGTCTCGATGATATTCATGGCCTCAGTCCTCTTGTTCGGCGGCTCTGCCGCGCATTGCCGCGTCCGATTGCTCTGGTGCCGTTTGGGACCTCTCATAGGTCCGCCAGAGTTCGGGACGCCGTTCCTTCGTCAGCCTTTCGGCTTCGTCCTGCCGCCAGCGGGCGATGCGGGCATGGTCGCCGGAGGTGAGCACCTCGGGGATCGCCCGCCCCTCCCAAAGCTGGGGGCGTGTATAGTGCGGATGCTCGAGGAGCCCCCGCGCGAAACTTTCCTCCACCGCCGAAGCGGCGTTGCCCAGCACCCCGGGCCGCAGCCGGAGCACCGCATCGATCAGCGCCATCGCCGCGATCTCGCCGCCCGAAAGCACGAAATCGCCGAGCGAGACCTCATCGAGCCCCCGCCCGTCGATGACACGTTGGTCCACCCCTTCGTAGCGCCCGCAGAGGAGGACGAGCCCCGGCTCCGCGGCCAGCTCCTGCGCCAGTGCCTGATCGAATGGGCGCCCGCGCGGGGAGAGATAAACCGAGCGGCGCATATCGCTCGGAATGCGCGCGGCGTCAAGGGCTTGGGCGATGATGTCGGCCCGCATCACCATGCCCGCCCCGCCGCCGGAGGGCGTGTCGTCCACCACCCGGTGGCGGCCCTCGCCGAAGCGGCGGATATCCACGGTATCGAGCGACCAGAGCCCGTCCTTCAGCGCCTTGCCCGTGAGGCTCGCCCCCAGCGGCCCCGGAAAAAGCTCCGGGAAGAGCGTCACCACCGTCGCCCGCCACGCCGCTGGCCGCGCCCGGTCTTCCATCACCGGCCGCGGCTGCGCGCTCACCCGCGGCTGGATCATCCCCGCCGATCTCGGCTTGCGCTCCTCGGTCACGGCAGTACTTCGCGCTGCGCGACGGAGGGATTCTCAATGATCCCCAGTACGCTCTCGGGTTCCAGCCAGTCATCGGAGACCCGGGCGCCAAGGCGCTCGAGAACTGCCACGGATCGCGTGTTCGCCCGCTCCGGGCCGATGCAAAGACGCCGCAGCTTCAGCACGTTGAAGCAGTGGTCGACCCAGAAGCGCGCCATCTCCGTCGCGTAACCGAGACCCCAAAACCGACGGGCGAGCTTGTACATCACCTCGAATTCCACTGTCTGGCTGCCGTCCCGATGCTCATAGAGGTAGGGGCTGGGCCCGCCCTGTCCGATCAGCGCTCCCGTCTCGCGGCACCACGCTCCAGCGGGGCCGGCGCCGAACTGTGTCCAGAGCGCGGCGTAGCGTGCGATCTTGTCACGCCTCTCCTCAAGGCTCGGCGCATGCCCGGGGTCGAAGCGCCACACCTCTTCGTCGCAGTCGAGCACAGCGTGCACCGCTTCGCATTCCTCCGCCTTGAAGGGGCGGAGCAAGAGGCGGGCCGTGGTGAAGACAGGGGCGTCTTCGGTCACGGCTGCTCCTCCGCGTCGCCCTCGATATCTTCGGCCTCGGCGGGCGGGTCGGCGATGAGGAGGCCAGCGGTGAGATCGACGGTGGGGACGGCCCAGCGGGTGAAAGGCAGGAGGAGGGCGGGGCCCTCGCCCCGCACCTCCAGCATGTCGCCCGCGCCATGGTCGTGCACGGCGTGGACACGGCCCAGGAGCTCGCCGCCCGTGTCCTGGACCGTAAGCCCGATCAGGTCCGCATGGTAGAATTCGTCATCCGGCAAGCGGGGCAGGCGGCTGCGGGGCACATGGAGGCGGGTGCCCTTGAGCGCCTCCGCAGCCTCGCGCGTGGCCACACCGGAAAGCCGTGCGGCCAGCCCGCCTTTGACCGGCCGGGTGATGCGGATCTTGAATTCCTGCGCGCCGTCCTCGCTCCGCGCGGGCCCGTAGGCTGCGATGTCCTCGGGCACGGCGCAGAAGGATTTCAGCCGCACCTCGCCCTGCACGCCAAAGGCGCCGGCGATGGCGCCAACGCAGATTGTGGCTTCATCGGCACCGCTCATCGCTCCAGCACCTCGGCCGCACCCTGCCGCGTCTCCCAGCCCGCCCGCTCGAGCTCCGGCGTCTCGCTCTCCGCCGCGGGCCAGCCCACGCAGAGATAGCCGATGAAGCGCCAGCCCGTCGGCACGTTGAGCGCCGCGGTCAGTCGCTCAGGGTCGAGGATCGAGACCCAGCCCACGCCGAGGCCCGCTGCCCGCGCGGCCAGCCAGAAGTTCTGGATGCCGGCCACCACCGAATAGGCGCGGGTCTCCGGCATCGTCGCCGCCCCCAGCCCGTGGCCCTGGCCCGTGCCGTCGTCGCAGAACACGGCGAGCTGCACGGGCGCGATGTCGAGCCCCGCAAGCTTCAGCTTGGCGTAGAGCGCCGCCCGCTCCCCGGCATAGCCCGCCAGGGCCTCGGCATTCGCTGCCTCGAAATTGGCGCGCACCGCTGCGCGCCCCGGCTCGCTACCCACGCGCACCAGCC
>JBCBHB010000322.1:0-4315 GCA_038526025.1 Pseudomonadota bacterium | reverse complement strand
CTGTCGGAACGCATCAGGGCCGGCGCGGCGCGCGGGGAGCGGATGCTCGCGAGCTCCAGGCCATCTGCCGCGAGATCGGCGATCCAGATGCTGTCCTTGCCGCGCTTCGGTGCGGCCGCGGCGGACCAGTCGACAACGATCCAGCGGTCGAAGAGTTGTTGCGGCATGGGCGGCACTCTGTCCTGTCTAGCGCACCCTGTCACGCGCCGCCGCCGCTTGCGCCGCGCGGCCACGCGCGCGAAGGCTGTGCGGCCGAGACGGCGACGCGCAGGCAGGGAAGGGTACGGCGATGCTGCGGGAACGGGAGATTGCAGCACCGGGGCACGGCTTGGCCGAGGCGCTCGCCGCGAGCCTCTCGCAGAAGACCATGCCGCCCGGCGCCCTCGGGCAGCTCGGGGCGCTTGCAATCGCCCTCGGCGTCGCGCAGCGGCGAGAGGCGCCCGCGGGCGGCCCGGCCGAGGCGCTGCTCTTTGCGGCCGATCATGGGCTGGTGGCTGCGGGCGTTTCCGCCTGGCCGCAGGAGGTCACCGCGCTGATGGTGGAGAGGCTCGTGCTGGGCGATGCGGCCGCACCCGTGCTCGCGCGTGCCGCGGGGGCGGCGGTTACGGTCGTCGATGTCGGCGTGGCCGGCGCCTACCGCGTGCCGCTGCCCGAGCTGGTGGATGCGCGCCAACGCGCCGGCACCCGAAACGCGGCCGAAGGCGATGCTCTGACCCCGGCGGAGGTGGAGGGCGCGTTGCAGGCGGGCGCCAAGGCGGCGGACGCGGCGCGTGCGCGCGGCGCGCTCGTGCTTGTTCCGGGGGAAATGGGGATCGGCAACACGGCGACCGCCGCTCTCTTGGCGCATGCCGTTGCGGGGATCGACCTGGCGACGCTGGCGGGCCCTGGCGCCGGGCTCGATGCGGAAGGGGTTTCGCGGAAGCGCGCGGTGCTCGAGCGTGTGGCTGCCCGGCGCCCGGGCCCGTTGCAGCCGGAGGAGGCGCTGACTGCCTTCGGCGGGCTCGAGATTGCGGCGATGGCCGGTGCGATGATCGCCGGTGGCAGTGGGCGTGCGGCGGTTCTGGTCGATGGCTTCATCGCCACGACGGCGGCCTTGCTGGCCCTCGCGGCACGGCCCGAGCTGCGTTCGAGCCTGATCTTCGCGCATCGCTCCGCCGAGCCCGGGCATCGGCTCATGCTCGACTACCTCCATGCCGAGCCGTTGCTCGATCTCGGTCTGCGCCTCGGGGAGGGCACGGGCGGCATTCTCGCGTTGCCGCTCCTGCGCGCGGCGGCGGCGATCATGGCAGAGATGGCGACCTTCGAGAGCGCCGGGATCGCCGGGCCATGAAGGCCGCAGATGTCTGGGCGGGCCTTAGGCGCGAAGGGGCGCGCCTTGGCTCCGCCGCCGAGTTCCTGACCCGCCTGCCACTGCCGGCGGCTGGGTGGGAGGAAGGGCGCCTGCGTTTCGCGCTCGCCTGGTTTCCGCTTGTGGGGCTCGGCGTTGGCCTTGCGCAGGGTCTGGCGCTGGCCAGTGCTGTCCTCATCCTGCCTCCCGCGGTGGCGGCGGGGCTCGCCATCGCTCTTGGGCTCTGGCTCACCGGCGCTCTGCATGAGGACGGGCTGGCGGATACGGCGGATGGCCTCGGCGGTGCGGGCACGCCGCGCGAGAGGGCGCTTGAGATCATGCGCGACAGCCGCCTCGGGACCTACGGCGCCGCTGCCCTTATCGTGGCGCTCGGCCTCAGATGGGCGGGTTTCGCCTGCCTCGCCGGGGTGCCGGCCGATGCGGTGCTGGCCGTGGCCGCGGCCGGGCTGCTGTCGCGCGCCGCTCTGCTCCCGCTGGCGAGGATGCCGATGGCGCGAGAGGGCGGTCTCGGTGGCATGCTCTCCGCGCCGCAGGACACGGCACTAAACGCTCGCGAGACCGTTGCCGCCTGTGTCTATGCCGGCGCCGCGCTCGCTCTCCTCGGCTGGGCACCGTTTCTCGTTGCGCTTGGTGCGGCGAGTGTCACCACGGTCCTCCTCTCTCGCCTCGCGTTCAGACGTCTCGGCGGCATGACCGGCGATACTTTCGGCGCTGTGGTCGTGGCGGCGGAGCTCGCAGTCCTCCTTGCACTTCTCGGGGTGCAGGGATGAGCGACCGGCCCACAGCCGACCGCCTTGTACTTCTGCGCCATCCAAGGCCTGCGGCGGCTCCAGGGCTCTGCTACGGCAGAAGCGATCTCCCACTCGGGCCGAGCGCCGCGGATGAAATCGCGTCCGCACTTGCTCAAACGCCGCGGGGCGGCGCCATCCTCACAAGCCCGGCGCGCCGCGCCCGCGCGCTGGCGGAAGCCCTTGGGGAGCGCGATCGCCTCGTCCCTCAGGTCGACCCGCGGCTGCAGGAGCTGGATTTCGGCGCCTGGGAAGGGCGGCTCTGGTCCGAGATCGACCGGGCGGAGAGCGACCCTTGGGCGGCCGATCCGCAACGCCTGGCACCGCCCGGAGGCGAGACCTTCGCGGCGCTCTACGCGCGCGTGGCGGATGCCCTGCGAACCGCGCCGAGAGGCGCCCTGATCGTCACGCATGCCGGTCCGATCCGCGCGGCGCACATGATGTTCGAGGGCATGAGTTTCGATCGAGCCTTTGCCGCGGCAATCCCCTACGCCACGCCCATGATGCTCGCGCCGCCAGAACGGCAATCAACGTAGAGGAGTGATGATGGCCCAGTTGACGCTTGTCCTCGGCGGTGCGCGGTCCGGCAAGTCGGCTCGCGCGTTGGCACTCGCAGAAGCGGCGGCGGCCCCGGGCGCCCGTGTCTTCATGGCGACGGCCGAGGCGCTGGACGGGGAGATGGCCGACCGGATCGCGCGTCACAAGGCGGAGCGCGGTGCCGACTGGGCGCTTGTCGAAGCCCCGCTTGAGTTGGCCGACGCGGTTTCGGCCCATGGCTGTTCCGGCCGCGTGTTGCTGATCGACTGCCTCACCCTCTGGCTGTCGAACCTGATGCACCACGAGCGCGCGCCCGACATGGCGGCCGCGGATCTCCTGGCGCGCATCGCCGATGCGCCGGGCCACGTGGTCGCGGTCTCGAACGAGGTGGGTATGGGGCTCGCGCCCATGAACGCGCTCGGCCGCGCGTTTCGGGATGCACAAGGCCGGCTCAACCAGCAGGTGGCAGCAGCGGCCGATCGCGTCGAGTTCGTCGCGGCCGGGCTGCCCATAGTCTTGAAGGGGTGAGTTCCGCTTACCGCACGCTCTCGGCAAGCGCTTCGAGGCGGGCGCTTGCCCGATCCGCGCCAACGATCGCCGAGCGCACCAAGCCGTCGAAGATGCGCGCGATCCGTCGGACATCCTCAGCACCGGTCAACACGAGATAGTCCGGGCCGAGAAAGAGCGCGGCGCGGAGCGGGCCGAAGACCGTGAATGGCGGGGCAAAGCTTCGGCGGGCGTCGTAGAGGTGAAGCCTGAGGGTCGGGTAGTGCTCGGCCGTCAGCGCAGCCATGTGTTCGAGCTGGCGGCGGCGGACAGGCGCCGAAAGCCCCTGCCATGGCCCCGTACCGCCGGCGAGATCGACGAGCACATGGTCGGCCATGGCGATCTCTAAATCGGTCTCCCCAAGGATCACTTCGCCAAGGTTCCCCTCTGCGCGCGGGATGGGGGCGCCGATCCGCGCGCCCGCCACATGGGCGAGAACCTCCGGGTCCGCCAGCTGGTCGGGCAGGAAGGAAGGCACGTAGCGGATCTTGTGACCCGACGCTTCGCGATGCCAGCGAAGGATCGGCGTCTCCCCCTCGGCGCTTTCGGCCTCCTCGATGTCCAGCGAACGGCTGAGGCGACGCTCGCCTTGCTCGCTGTAGGAAAGGCCGAGCAGCCAGTCGGCGCTCACCTCCGCGTGGGCCGAGATGCGCCTGAGGGCTTCTGCGCGGGGCAGTCGGGTCGATCCGGGGGCAAGAAACTCGCTGAGGGCCGAGCGGTCCAGCCCGGTCGCCCGCGCGAACGCGGTCAGGCCGCCCGCCTCGCGCTCGACGAGCTGGCGCAGGCGTTCGGCAAAGAGGCGGCTCAGGTCTCGCTTATCCATCATGATGGAAATACACGAAACGTGTGGATTCACGATAGCTGTTCCGCAATCAGGGCGAATTTTCGTTTCCACGTGTGCAAATTCAGCCTATCGCGCTGCCCATGCGTCACGTCACATTTGCGTTATGACCAGTAACGCAGCGTCCTCGCCTTTCAGTACCGCCGCTCCGTCCCTCGGTGATCGCAACCAAGGCGTCATCGCTCCCGAATGGCCCACCATTCTGCTGATCGCTCTCGCCTATGCGGTTTGGATGGGCGCCTGTGCCCTTGGAGG
>JBCBHB010000321.1:2735-4322 GCA_038526025.1 Pseudomonadota bacterium | reverse complement strand
GGCGACGACGCGATCTTCGGTGAAGACAGGCACCGCGGGGAAAGGCGGGCGGAGCTGGCGATAGGCTTCGCTGCGTGCCGGCGTCGCGTCTGCCTCCGACGCTTCGGCGCGGCGACGGCGGCGTCGTCCCGACCCGCCCGCCGGTGGCAGGGCGCTCATTGCAGGCCCCGCAGGACCCTTGCGTCACACATGCCGCTCTCCTCTGCCGCGCGGGCCGAGGCTAGGGCGCGCGACGCCCCATGTCCGGCCCGGATGCGACCGGCCGTGTCGCCGCTCAAGCCCAGTTCAGGCCCAGTTCAGGCCGCGATCTCGGCCATCGCGGCGAGGAAACGGGCGACCTCGGCTTCCGTGTTGTAATGCGCGATCGAGACGCGGATGCAGGCCTCGAGCCCCAACGGTCCCAGCACATTCCCGGAGTAGTGGTCGTTCTTGCGGATATGCACGCGAATGCCCTGCTCGCGGAGGCGCGCCACGAGATCTGCAGCGGGCACCTGCTGGAGCGCCAGCGAGAACACGCCCTCGCGCCGCTCCACCCCCGGGCCACCGACAAGCGTGACACCCGGGATCTCGGCAAGGCCCGCGAGGTTGCCGGTGCCATGGAGCATCGCATCGGTCAGCGCCCGTTCCTGCGCGCCGATGGCCCGGGCCCCGGCCTCCAAGCGCTGGCGGCGGGTCGCCTCGCCACCTGCCTCGCCCCGCGCCTCGTCGCCAAGCCAGACGAGATAGTCGACGACGTCCGAGAAGGTCGCGTAGCTGCCCGCGTCGCGTGTCCCGAGCTCCCAGTTGCCCTCCCGGCTCCCGATCAGCGCCTCGCGGTCCGCCGCAGAAAGCCTCGGCGAAGCCCAGCCGACGCCGTAGCCATGGCGCGAGAACATCTTGTAGGGCGAGACCGCATAGCCATCGACGCCATAGGCCGCCACATCCACCGACCCGTGGCTCGCATGCTGGATACCGTCCACCACGATGAAGCAGTCGGGCGCCACGGCGCGGATGGCGGCGGCGACCCCGGCCACATCCGTGGCCATGCCGGTCACCGGCGAGGTGTGGATGATGCTGGCCACGCGGGTCTCCGGCGTCACCGCCTCGGCATAAGCGGCCACATCCAGCGCTCCGGTCGCATCGTCATGCGCCACGCGCACATGGCGCCGTCCCGTCACCGCCGCCCAGCGCGCCATGGCCGAGGTCGAGGCCGGATGCTCAAGCGTCGAGCCGAGCATGATGCCGCCTTCGGGCGCGTTCAGCGCCGCCGTGCGGATCAGGCGGAACAGGATCTCCGTGCCACTCTCGCCCACCATCACCTCGCCATCCGGCGCGTTCAGGAAGATGCGCATATCCGCCCGCCCCTGCTGCACGGCGGCGGTCATGGCGCGCGAGGCGGCATTGTCCCGCCCCTCGTTATCCGGGTAGCTCGCATAGGCCGCCGAAGTCTCGACCACGCTCTTCAGGTGCAGCGCCCCGCCCGCATTCTCGAAGAAGACGCGCGGCCCCTCGAACGGGCAGGCTTCCACATGGGCGAAGCGGCTGCGGACGGCGTCCAGCAGCCCGGGCGTCTCGGCGATCATCGGGGTCTCCTTCGCTTGAGCACAG
>JBCBHB010000321.1:0-2725 GCA_038526025.1 Pseudomonadota bacterium | reverse complement strand
CCTGCCCTGCCACAGCGCCGGGCGCTTTGCCAGCGGCTGCGCGACGCTCAGGCAGTCTGCGCCGTCACACGCCCGAGCGTGCCGAAATCCGCCTCCACGGCCACACCGGCCGACAGGGGGAAGACCCCCGTGAGCGTTCCGGTCATCACCAGCTCGCCCGCCTTCAGGCCGCGCCCCGACAGCGGCGGCTGCGCCAGCAGCCAGCGCAAAAGCGTGGCCGGCGGCATCAGGCCCGCACTCACCGCCGTGCCGGTGGCGATATCGCTGCCGTTCGCAGTCAACGTCGCGGTCACCCCGGGCCAGCTCACGCCTGCGGACCAGGGAACGGGCGTGCCCATCACCGCCTCCACGTTGATCCCGCCATCCGCCACGAGGCGAAGGCCCTGCCCCTCCGGATCACCCTCGAAGCGACGGCCGATGACCTCGAGCGACGGGATGATGGCGTCGATGGCGGAGAGAAGCGCGGTATCGTCGGCCGCGTGGTCCTGCACCAGGTCCCGGCCCAGGCGGAACGTCAGCTCGCATTCGAGGGCAGCGCCCGCCATCTCCAGCAGGGTCGCACCGTTCTCATGCACCAGCCCCTCCAGCAAGGGCCCGACAAAGGGCCCCGGCAGATCGAACCGCTTCTGGAGCGCCGGGTCCCCCGCGCCGATCTTCCAGCCGAGGACCCGCGCGCCCGCGGCGGCCGTCACGGCGCCCTGCAACGCATAGGCGGCCTCGAGGCTGGCCGGCCCCGGATAGTCTGCCATCGGCAGCAGTCGCCGCGTCGAACGGGCCTGCCACAGCGCCTCGGCCAAGGCCATGCTGTCCGTATCCGCCATCTCGTCTCTCCCCGCTGCTCGCCCAGCACTCCTGCGTGGCGGGGCCGATAAGGCAAGCCCTGCATCGCAACCGGGCAATTGCTGCTCGCCGCGGCAGCATGGTGCCGGGTCCGTTGCCCATTCAGTGTTCGCACCGCCGTGAGTGCGCCTTTTTTCACTTCCAATCCGCGCTCCGGCCCGACAGGCTAGGGCCGCCGGCGCAACGTCGGCGGCAAGACGAACAAGATCACACAGGGATCGGCACCATGACCTCACGACGACTATTGCTCAGCGCGACCGCGATCACCGCGGCGATGGCCGCCCTTGCCGCGCCGGCGCATGCCGAGCGCGGCGCGGACGGGCAGCTCAACATCATCTACTGGCAGGCTCCCTCCACGCTGAACCCGTATCTCTCGGGCGGCACGAAGGAGGTCGAGAGCGCCTCGATGATCATCGAGCCCCTGGTTTCGTTCAACGAGAAGGGCGAGTTCACGCCGCGCCTCGTGGACGAGATCCCGACGGTCGAGAACGGCGGCATCTCCGAGGACCTGACCACCATCACCTGGACGCTGAAGGAAGGCATCCTGTGGTCGGACGGCACGCCGCTCACCGCCGAAGATGCGGTCTTCACCTGGCAGTACTGCACACACCCCGAGGGCGGCTGCGCCCAGGCCTCCTATTTCGAGGGCGTGTCGAATGTTGAGGCGGTCGACGCCTCCACCATCAAGATCACCTTCACCGAGCCGAAGCCCTTCCCCTACACGGCGTTTGTCGGCTCCGAGAGCCCGATCATCCAGAGGGCGCAGTTCGCCGAGTGCCTCGGCGCCAAGGCGCCTGAGTGCACCACCGAGAACTTCGGCCCCATCGGCACCGGCCCGTTTGTGGTGACCGAGTTCAAGCCGAACGACGTGATCACGCTCGAGGCGAACCCCAACTACCGCGAGCCCGACAAGCCGGCCTTCGGCAGCGTGCTCTTCAAGGGCGGCGGCGATGCCGCATCGGCAGCCCGCTCGGTGCTGGAGACGGGCGAGTTCGACTACGCCTGGAACCTGCAGATCGAGCCCGAGATCCTGAAGCAGATGGAAGCGGCCGGTAAGGGCACCGTTGTCGTCGCCTTCGCCACCTCGGTGGAGCGTCTGCACCTCAACATGACGAACCCCGACCCCGCGCTCGGCGACAAGCGCTCCACGGTCGATGGCGGTCCGCACCCGTTCCTCACCAACCCGGTAATCGGCCAGGCGCTTTCCATGGCGATCGATCGGCAGCTGTTGGTGGATGTGGGCTACGGCCAGGCCGGCAAGGTCACCTGCAACGTGCTCCCGGCGCCGGAGGCCTATGCCTCGACCGCCAACGACGCGTGCAAGGTGCAGGACATCGCCGGCGCCAATGCGCTCCTGGACGAGGCCGGCATCGTCGATACGGATGGCGACGGCATCCGCGAATTCGAAGGCAACAAGCTCTCCGTGCTCTACCAGACCTCGACCAACTCGGTCCGCCAGGGCGCCCAGGCGCTCATCAAGCAGTGGTGGTCGGAGATCGGCGTCGAGACGGAGCTGCGCAACATCGACGCCAGCGTCTTCTTCGGCGGCGACCCGGCCAGCCCGGATACCTTCCAGAAGTTCTACGCCGACATCGAGATGTACACGAACAACTTCTCCGGCGTGGACCCCGAAGCCTACATGGCCTCCTGGATCTGCGGCGACATGCCCCGGCCCGAGAGCCAGTGGCAGGGCAACAACGTCATGCGCTTCTGCGACCCGGAATACGATGCGCTGGTGAAGGAAATGGCCCGCACCGCGGATCTGACCGAGCGCCAGAACCTCGCCAAGAAGATGAACGACATGCTGATGCAGTCCTACAGCATCATCCCGCTCATCCACCGCGGCGGCGCGTCGGCCCATGCCAACAGCCTCGGCGGCGTCCTG
>JBCBHB010000320.1:0-4338 GCA_038526025.1 Pseudomonadota bacterium | reverse complement strand
CGACGCCATCATGATCCGCACCTTCGCGCATGAGACGTTGCTGGAGCTTGCGGAGGCGAGCACGGTGCCCGTGATCAACGGCCTCACCAACCGCACGCATCCCTGCCAGATCATGGCCGATGTCATGACCTTCGAGGAGCATCGCGGCCCCATCGCCGGCAAGCGCATCGCCTGGTTCGGCGATGGCAACAATGTCTGCGCCTCCTGGATCCAGGGTGCCGCGGCCTTCGGCTACGAGCTGGTGATCTCGGGCCCCGAGACGCTGGACCCGGACGCCGAGATCGTCGCAGCCGCCCGCGCGGCCGGCGCCACCGTCACGCTCGAGCGCGACCCTGCGAAGGCCGCGGCCGGCGCCCATGCGCTGGTCACCGACACCTGGGTCAGCATGCATGACGACCCCACGACCCGTGAGCGCCGCCATAACCAGCTCCGCGCTTACCAGGTCAACGAGGAGCTGCTCGCGGGTGCCACGCCAGACGCGATCGTGATGCACTGCCTGCCGGCGCATCGCGACGAGGAGGTCTCCTCCGCCGTGTTCGACGGCCCGCAGTCGGTGGTCTTCGACGAGGCGGAGAACCGCCTTCACGCGCAGAAGAGCATCCTGCGCCACGTCGTCTGACCCGACCGCGCAGCACGCCAGATCACGCGGCGGCTACCCCCATGGTGGCCGCCGCATTTTGTTCTGGATCAGGTCATTTTTCTCGGAACTGAACAGGTGGCGGCGGGTTGTTAGGCCAGCGAGGCGCTCCCTCGCTCGGCCCGTCGCCCACCCCACCCCCTCGCACCCCCGGGCGGCGGGCCGGTTGCGCAGAAGGAAAGGACGCAGACGATGCGCACAACCACTGCAACCACGGCCACCCTCGCCCTGCTTCTCGGCCTTGCCGCGCCCGCATTCGCGGCCCAAGGCGCTGCCGAGCTGGGCGATGCGGCAACGGTCGCCGAGTGGGACATCGATGCCGACGGCAATGTCAGCCAGCAGGAGTTCATGGTGACCGCCGCTGCCTACGGCATCACGGACACGGAAACCATGTTCATGCGCTACGATCGCAATGGCGATGGCTTGCTGGACGGCGCGGAGCAACAGGTGTTCGACCGCGAGGCGGCCGAGGCCGCCAACGGGATCTCGCAGTAACCCAGCGAACCAACGAACAGCATCGGGCCCGGCAGTAGCGTCACCCCCTCAAAACCCAACCGGGCCCCTATGGCGGGTGCCAATCCGGCACCCGCCCCCGATACCGAAACCGGCAATCTACCCTCCGCCGCCGTTGCCGAGACCGGCAAGATAGGCGGCCAGCACCGCCCGGTCCCCCTCAACGCCCAGATGCCTGACCGCCGTGCCCGGCATCAGCCAATGCACGGTATGCCCCGGCTCCTGCGGCGGGCCGAGGGGCCGCACGCCGGCCGCGAGATAGATGCTCTGCACCTTGCGTGCCCAGTAGCCGTAGTCCGGCAGCCAGGCGAAGCGCTGGAAGGTGGCGAGGCGGCGGAGCGGCTCGATGCGCCAGCCCGTCTCCTCCCAAACCTCGCGGTGGAGCGCCTGCAGCGGGCTCTCGCCCGGGTCGATGCCCCCGCCAGGGAGCTGCAGCTCCCCTTCCTGGTCGACGCAGAGCACGCGCCCCGCCTGCGCGCCCCGGCCGAGGATGATCGCATAGGCTCCCGGCCGGTCCCGATAGGGCCGTCCCGGCAGCCAGGGTTCGCCGTGTCGTCGCATCTGCTCTCTTCCGGTCCGCCGCGCGCCTGCAGCCGCCATCGCATGCCGGCCATGCGCTGAGAAGAGGGCCGAGGGGCGCAGTGACGGGTTTTCGCCGGCGGCCAGCGGGGCTATGTGGCGGGCATGGCCGATCCGCATCGCATCCCCCCGCCCCACAGCGCGCCCCTGCACCCAGGGGACGACGCTGTGCTGCCGTTCCAGCTCGACCGGACGCAGACGCGCGGCCGCGTGGCCCGTGTCGACGCGACGCTCGACCAGATCCTGACCCGCCACCGCTACCCCGCCCCCGTTGCCGCGCTGGTGGCCGAAGCCGTCGTGCTCACGGCACTTATCGGGGCTGCCATGAAGCTCCGCTGGCGCTTCTCGCTCCAGATCCGCGGCGAGGGCCCGGTGCGCCTCATCGCGACCGACTGGTTCGCGCCGGCCGATGAGGGCGGCGCCGCACGCCTGCGTGCCTATGCCAGCTTCGACCGGGGCGATGTGGCCAGCCATCGCGGCCAGCCCTTCGAGCTTCTTGGCACCGGCATCTTCGGCATGACCATCGACCAGGGGAAGGACATGACGCCCTACCAGGGCGTCACGCCGCTCACGGGCAGCAGCCTTTCCGATTGCGCCGAAGTCTACTTCGCCCAGTCCGAGCAGCTCGCCACCCGCTTCCATATCGAAGCGGCCGAGGCGCAGAACCCGGGTGGCGAAAGCGCCTGGCGCGCCGGCGGCATCATGCTCCAGCAGCTGCCCGTCGATGGGGGGAAGGCGCCGGAGGAGCCCTCGGGCGAGGGCGGGCTGATGACCGCCGCCGACATCGCCGCCATGGGCGGACGCGAGGAGGACTGGAACCGCTCCACCATCCTCCTCCACTCGGTGGAGACCCATGAGCTCATCGGTCCCCATGTGGGGGTCGAAAGCCTGCTGACGCGCCTCTTCCACGAGGAACGGCCGCGCGTCTACGCGCCTGTGCCGGTGGCCTTCGGCTGTACCTGCTCGCCCGCCCGGGTCCGCCGCGCGCTCTCGATCTACTCCCAGAAGGATATCGAGAGCATGACGACGCCTGAGGGCAACGTGACGGCCGATTGCCAGTTCTGCGGCGCCCACTACACCTTCGCGCCCGAGACCCTCGGCTTCGAGGCGGAGTAGCGCCGCCGGGCGTCCCGGGCGCGACCCGGGACCTCCTGCAATCGGCGCTCAGGCGCGGGCGGCCATCGCTCGCGCTTCCAGAATGGTATCGGCAAAGGCCTCGGGCCGCTCCTGTGGCAGGTTGTGCCCCGCACTCTCCCAAACCCGGTGCGCGAAAGGCCCGGTGAAGCGGTGGTTCGTATGCGCCGTGCCCGGGTTCACCCCGTCCGCCGCGCCATCGATGGAGATCGCGGGCACGGCAATGGGCGGCTGCGCCACGAGCCGTGTCTCCAGATGCGCATAGGCCGGGTCGCCCGGCACCAGGCCATGGCGAACGCGGTAGCTGTGGGTGACCACCTCCACGAAGTCCGGGTTGTCGAAGGCCGCGGCGGAGCGCTCGAAGGTCGCGTCATCGAACGCCCATTCCGGGCTCCATTCCTGCCAGCAATAGCGCGTGATCGCCCGCCGGTTCTCAAGCAGCCCGCGCCGTCCCCGGTCGTTCTGGAAGTACCATGTGTACCAGAGCATGTGCTCCAGCGCGGGGTCGGCCGCGGGTTTTCCTGAGTTCGGCACATCGTGGATGTTGTAGCCATTGCCAGTGACGAGCGCCTCGCAGCGTTCCGGAAAGAGGGCGGCGATCACGCACATGGCCCGCCCGCCCCAGTCATACCCGGCCAGCGCAGCACGGCCGATGCCGAGGGCGTCCATCAGCGCCAGCATGTCCGACGCCAGCGCCGCCTGTTCGCCCGAGCGCATCGTGGCCGGGTCGTGAAACCGTGTGGGCCCGTACCCACGCAGCCAGGGCACGACAACCCGCGCGCCGGCTGCCGCCAGCCGCAGCGCGACCTCCTCATAGGCATGGACATCATAGGGAAACCCGTGGCCGAGCAGGCAGGGCCAGCCATCCTCCGGTCCGCCGGCAAGGTACGCGACCTCGAGCACGCCGGCGCTGATCCGATGCTCCGTGAACCCGTCGATCATCGCGCCACCCTCCGCTCGCTGCAGCATGAGCGGTACCCTGCGTCTGGGCAGGAGGCCAGAGCTACCCCTGACAGCGTTGTGTCAGTCGCCTCGCGTCTCGGCACGGCTCAGCGAAGCGAGCGCGTCGATCAGCCCGATCTCGCGGGCGATGAGGTATTTCGATGACTCCGGCGCGCTCTCCATCGGCGCGATCCGCTGTGCCGCGCTCGAGCCCAGATCCGCCGCGCGGGCCGCCCGGAAGCGGCTCGAATTCGCATCGATCACCGTGGTCTTGTAGCGCGAGAGCATGACGCACATGCGCGCCATCTGGACGGTAAAGTGGGTGTCGCCCTGGTTGAAGGCCTGGCTGACAAAGAATGTACAGTCGATCCCGCGCTCCGGCGCCTCGGTGATCCGCGCGTAGCGCTGGGGCTGATCGTTCGGCTCCCGCACGGCACCTTCGGCGCCGGCACGTTCCGGAACGATGATGGCCAAAAGCCCTGCGCAAGCGATTGCACGGAGAGTCGCATGGATAGTCACGGTGGCATTCTTGA
>JBCBHB010000319.1:0-4338 GCA_038526025.1 Pseudomonadota bacterium | reverse complement strand
CAGACCATCGTCGGCGCACGGCCGGTGGCCTGCTCCAGCGCCACGGCCATGTCCCGGTCGCAGTTGGAGCCTGGGAAGACGACGACGGCGGTCCTCATCGCTCAGCCAACCTCGACGGTGTAGTTCTCGATCACCTGGTTCGCGAGCAGCGTGTCGGCCATCTTCGCGGCTGTCGCCTCGGCGGCCACCGGGTCGGTCTCGTCGAGATCGAGCTCGATGATCTTGCCCTGGCGCGCGCCCTTGACGCCTTCGAAGCCGAGCGTGGCGAGGGCGGCGGCGATGGCGGCGCCCTGCGGGTCGAGCACGCCGGGCTTCAGGGTGACGGTGACGCGCGCTTTCATCGGATCCTCTCGCGGCTTAGGCGTGTGGTAGCGTCGGGGGGGCGCCGGAGCAAGGCGTGGTAGGCCCGCGTCCACCGAAAGGTGGCCGCTGTGGCAGGGCCGCTTTGGCAGGGGCGCCGGGGCGTCGCTGGAGGGCTGTGGCGCGGGGCGTCGCAATGGCGGCCCGGCAGGCGTCTCGGGCCCGCCGCCAGCCGCGCGCGGCAGGCACAAGTGACACTGTCACGCCCGCCGGGCCAGAGCGCTGGATCAGGCCTGTGCCGGCCGAACGGGCAGGTCGGCCGCGTCGTTGCGGTGGCGCACGAGGGTGTAGATCAGGAACCCGAGCAGCGTGCCGTTGCAGACATGCCAGGCAAAGTGCGTACCAGTCGGAAACTGGTTGCAGACGGGCTGATCGAGGGCGCGGAAGGTGAGCGAGACCGCGAAGAGCGCGCCGCCCGCGACGAGGTTGGGGCCCGCCGCGTGACCCTTGCGCCAGAGATACGCGCCAACGGCGACGAGCATCAGCAGCGCGGGCACATAGGAGACCGAGCCGCCGATCAGCGGCAGGAAGATCGGCCTCAGCGCCGCCGAGCTGGCCGGGAAGGCGAAGAGCAGGACAACCACGGCGATCGCTGTGCCGCGGGCCGAAAGCCCGACAAAGTACCGCATCGCTGCCGCGAAATAGGCGATGATGAAGATCATGATCGGGATCGTGTCCGTCATCGCGGCCCAGACCGTCGCGAAGGTGTGGAACAGGAACGACCCGATGCCGATGACCGTGAGGTTGATCAGCAGGAAGCCAACGGCGAAGTCGATCCGGCCGCGCCGCTTGGCGTAGTCGAAGGCGATGGCGGCGGCGATCAGAAACGCCATGTTCGTCAGCGCGTTCACGGGCTCGGCCCAGAACGCTTCCGACACGCGCTCGCAATAGCCATCGATCCGGCGTACGAGGTTATCTGCCCAGGCCTGCTGTCCCATGCCGCGCTACTTAGGCGGCGCCCGCGTCGCGCCAAGCTCTTGCGGACGCGGCGGTTGCATCTTGGGATGGGTGTCTGGGGTGCTTGGCGGGGAGCGATGCGGTGACGGCTTGGCGGCTTCTGGCGGTGCTCTTTGCGGCACGCGCAGCGATGGCCTTCCAGTTCCAGTCGGCAGCAGCCCTGAGCCCCTACCTTGCCGAACGGCATGGCGCAGATCTGGGGGCGATCGGGCTCCTCATCGGTCTCTACCTCGCGCCGGGGCTGGTGGCCGCCTATCCGGGTGGCAGGATCGGGCGGCGTTTCGGCGAGCGGCAGGTGGTGCTCTTTGGGCTGGTGCTGATGGCGGCGGGCGGGATCGTCGCAGCGCTGCCGGCAGGCTGGGGCATGCAGCTTGGCGCGCGAGTGCTGGCAGGCGCGGGGGGAGTACTCCTCAACATCCTCATGTCGAAGATGGTTGCGGATGCCTTCGCCGGGGGGCGGCTGGCGACGGCGATGGGGATATTCGTCAATTCCTGGCCCGTGGGCATCGCCCTCGCACTTCTCGTCCTGCCCCCGGTGGCGGAGGGGGCGGGGCTTGGCGCGGCGCTGTGGCTCGTGGCGGGGCTCGTGGTCGCGGGGCTCATCGTCTTCGCTCTCGGCACCCGGCCGCGCGCGGAGGGCCCTGCCGCTGCCGCGCCGCCTGCCATGCGCCTGGCTGGGCCGGCACTGGCAGGGGCCGTGCTGACGGGGGCGGTCTGGGGGCTCTACAACGGCGCGCTCGGCATGGTCTTCGGCTTCGGCCCGGCGCTTCTGGCCGAGCGTGGCTGGGCCCCCGTCCCCGCCGGACAGATGACAAGCGCCGTGCTCTGGCTCGTCGCGCTCAGCGTGCCGCTGGGGGGATGGCTGGCCGACCGCACGGGCCGGCGGGACACGGTCCTGTGGGGCGGCCTCGGCGCCTTCGCGCTGCTGTTGGTGCTGGGCGCGGTGAGCGGCGCGGAGGCCGGTGTGGCCGCCGTGGCGATCTTCCTGGCGATCGGGCTGGTCAGCGGGCTGCCGGCGGGGCCGATCATGAGCCTGCCCGCAGGCGTGCTGCCGCCGCCGGTGCGGGCGGAGGGGATGGGCGTGTTCTTCACGCTCTTCTACCTGGGCACCATGGGCGGGCCGTTGGTGGCGGGCTGGCTAAGCGACCTTTCCGGTTCGGCGGCGACTTCGTTCCTGCTGGGAGCGGCGATGCTGCTGCTCTGCTTCCCGGTGCTGGTGGCAGCACGGCGCATGGCCCAGCGCGTCGCGGCGATGGAGGCTCATGCTCACTCGGCGTAGAGGGCGAGGGCGCCCAGGGCGACGAGAGGCGCGAACATCAGGGGCACGCTCGCCCCATCCCACCGGTCCCGCACCACCCGCCCTGAGCGCGGATTGCGGATGAGCGTGATGCGGTCGCCAGGCACAAGCGGCTGCTTGCGAATATCGATCTGCACCGGGGCTTCCCGCGGTTTCTCCTCGTCGAGTAACCGATAGGCCACCGCATGCGTGTTGGAGGCCAGCGTCCGACGGCTGGCAACGCCCAGCACTTCCGCCTCCACAGGCTCCCAGTCCCCCCGCCAGCGCCAGACGAGCAGCGGCGTGCAGGCGATGGACAGCGCAAGGAGAAGGATCAGCGCCGTCGTCGGCCCGCGGCCAAGCGTATCGGCAATCGACTGCAGGAAGCCGAGCATGCCGTCTGCCCCTCCGACCGCGGCGCCAGGTTAGTGGACGAGCTTGGGTCCCTGTTTCGGAACCTGGCCATTCTCGGGGAGGATGCCGAGGCGCTTCGCCACCTCCGTGTAAGCGTCCGTCAGGTTGCCGAGATCGCGGCGGAACACGTCCTTGTCGAGCTTCTGACCGGTCTTCATGTCCCACAGGCGGCAGGAATCGGGGCTGATCTCATCGGCCACGATGATCCGCTGATAGTCCCCTTCCCAGATCCGGCCCGTCTCGATCTTGAAGTCGACGAGCTTGATTCCGACGCCGGTGAAGAGGCCGGAGAGGAAGTCGTTCACCCGGAGCGCGAGGGACACGATGTCGTCGATGTCCTGCTGGTTCGCCCAGTTGAAGGCGATGATGTGCTCCTCGGAGACGATCGGGTCACCCAGCTTGTCGTCCTTGTAATAGAACTCGATGATCGGGCGGGGCAGGGCGGTGCCCTCCTCGATACCGAGGCGCTTCGACATGGAGCCGGCAGCCACATTGCGTACCACCACTTCCAGCGGAATGATCTCGCAGGCGCGGATCAGCTGTTCGCGCATGTTGATGCGGCGGATGAAGTGGTTCGGAATGCCGATCGCCGAAAGCGACGTCATGATGTGCTCGGAGATGCGATTGTTCAGCACGCCCTTACCGTCGACGATCTCGTGCTTTTCCGCGTTGAAGGCGGTCGCATCGTCCTTGAAATACTGCACGAGCGTGCCCGGTTCGGGGCCCTCGTAGAGAATCTTCGCCTTGCCTTCGTAGACCAGTCGGCGGCGGGCCATGAGCGTCTCCGTTGCGTGCGCCATGCCAACAGGCTGGCCGCACAGACATTTGCGTCGCGGCGGGGGCCGCGACGTGCCGCGTGGGTATATGCCTGCCAATGCTTAATTCCAAGGGGCCCAGATCAATGCAGCGGTGTCTTCCGGGCGCTAGGCGGGTATGCGTGTCGGCAGATGGGCCGAAAGCCCTCGAAGGGACGACCGTCACGCGGTGGCGATTGCACTGCGCCGCAGCGTGCGTACATCGGATGGAGCCGTCGCGCCGAGGCGGCGGGCCAAGGCAGGGGAGACCGAGCGATGAAGAGCTTCGACGACCGCGAGAAGGCGTTCGAGAACAAATACGCGCATGACGCGGAGATGCAGTGGAAGGCCGAGGCGCGCCGCAACCGGCTGCTCGGCGAATGGGCCGCGCGCGAAATGGGCATGACCGACCCCGCAGAGATCGAGGCCTATGGCAAGGCCGTGGTGAAGGCTGATTTCGAGGAAGCCGGCGATGCCGATGTGGTCCGCAAGGTGCTGGGCGACTTCGAAGCCCGTGCGATCGCCATCGATGAACCC
>JBCBHB010000318.1:0-4341 GCA_038526025.1 Pseudomonadota bacterium | reverse complement strand
TCGCGGAAGATGTAGTCGAGGATCGAGGTGGCGTTCTTGATCGAGTCGTTGCCCTGCACGAGGCCCGCAGGCTCGAAGCGCGTGAAGGTGAAGGCCTCCACGAACTCCTCGAGCGGCACGCCGTATTGCAGCCCGATCGAGACCGAGATGGCGAAGTTGTTCATCATCGCCCGGAAGGCCGCGCCCTCCTTGTGCATGTCGATGAAGATCTCGCCGAGCGTGCCGTCCTGGTTCTCGCCGGTGCGCAGGTACACCTTATGCCCGCCCACGATGGCCTTCTGCGTGTAGCCCCGGCGCCGGTCCGGCATCTTGGTGCGCTGGCCGCGCGTATCCGCCGAGGCCGCTTCGCGGTAGATCACCTTCTCGATGATCTTCTCCACCACCTTCTCCGCGCGCGCCGCCACGGGCAGTTCCTCCACATCGTCCTCCTCGTCGATGAGGGCGGCGGAGAGGGGCTGGCTGAGCTTCGAGCCGTCGCGGTAAAGCGCGTTGGCCTTAACGCCGAGGCGCCAGGAGAGGTCGTAGGCCGCGAGGCAGTCCTCGATGGTCGCGTCGTTCGGCATGTTGATGGTCTTGGAGATGGCGCCGGAGATGAAGCTCTGGGCGGCGGCCATCATGCGGATATGGCTCTCGGCGGAGAGGTACCGGGTGCCCTTCTTGCCGCAGGGATTGGCGCAGTCGAAGACGTTGAGGTGCTCGGGGTCGAGGCCCGGCGCGCCCTCTAGCGTCATGGTCCCGCACACATAGGTGTTCGCCGCCTCGATCTCCTTGGCGTTGAAGCCGATATGCTTGAGGAGCTCGAAGGACGGGTCGGAGAGCTTTTCTGCCGGCACGCCCAGCACTTCGGTGCAGAAGTCGGCGCCCAGGGTCCACTGGTTGAAGACGAACTTGATATCGAAGGCGGAGCCGAGCGCATCCTCGACCTTCTGGATCTCGTCCGGCCCGAAGCCCTTCTGGATCAGCGCCTCATGGTCGATGGCCGGCGCGCCGGAGAGGGTGCCGCGGCCCACCGCGTAGGCGATGATCTGCTCGACCGCGTTGTCCCCGTAGCCGAGGGCTGCGAGCGCCTGGGGAACGGCACGGTTGATGATCTTGAAGTAGCCGCCGCCAGCGAGCTTCTTGAACTTCACCAGCGCGAAGTCGGGCTCGATGCCGGTCGTGTCGCAGTCCATCACCAGGCCGATGGTGCCGGTGGGGGCGATCACGCTGGCCTGCGCATTGCGGTAGCCGTGCTTCTCGCCCAGCGCCACCGCCTGCTCCCAGGAGGCCCGGGCGCGCTCCACAAGGCGCGCGTCCGGGCAGTTGGCCGCATCGAGTGCGACAGGGAGTGTCTTCAGGCCCTCGTAGCCCTCGGCCTCACCGCGGGCGGCGCGGGCATGGTTGCGCATGACGCGGAGCATGTTCTCCGCATTCTTGGCGTAGCCCGGGAAGGGGCCGAGCTCGCCCGCCATTTCGGCGGAGGTTGCGTAGCTCACACCGGTGAGGATCGCGGTGAGCGCGCCACAGAGCGCCCGGCCCTCATCGCTGTCGTAGCCGAGGCCATTGGTCATCAGCAGGCCGCCGATATTCGCGTAGCCGAGGCCGAGGGTGCGGAACTCGTAGGAGCGCTCGGCGATCTCCGGCGAGGGGAACTGCGCCATCAGCACGCTCACCTCAAGCGTCACGGTCCAGAGCCGCACCGCGTGCTCATAGGCGAGCACGTCGAAGCCCTCGTCGCCGTCGAACTGCATGAGGTTCAGGGAGGCGAGGTTACAGGCCGTGTCGTCGAGGAACATGTACTCCGAGCACGGGTTCGAGGCACGGATCGGCCCATCCGCCGGGCAGGTGTGCCAGTCGTTGATCGTGTCGTGGAACTGAACGCCCGGGTCTGCACAGGCCCAGGCGGCCTGCCCAATCTTGTCCCAGAGCGTGCGCGCCTTGATCGATTTCACCACCTTTCCGTCTGTGCGCCGCTTCAGCTCCCAGTCCTCGTCCGCGCCAACCGCGGCGAGGAAGTCGTCGGTGACCCGAACCGAGTTGTTGGAGTTCTGGCCCGAGACAGTGAGATACGCCTCGCTGTCCCAATCCGTATCGAGCACGGGGAAGTCGATGCCGGTCACGCCCTGCCGGGCATACTGGAGCACCTGCTTCACCGTGTTGTCGGGGATCATCGCCTTCTTCGCATCCCGCATCGCCGCCTTCAGGCCGGCATTTGCCTTCGGGTCGACCGCGGCTTCGGCCGCACCGTCCCAGGCGCGGATGGCCGCGAAGAGCGCGTCGATCTTGGCCTTGTGCAGCTTCGTGCCGGCGACGAGGGCGGAGACCTTCTGCTCCTCGCGCATCTTCCAGTCGACGAAGGCTTCGATATCCGGGTGATCCATGTCGCAGATCACCATCTTGGCCGCCCGCCGCGTGGTGCCGCCGGACTTGATGGCGCCCGCCGCCCGGTCGCCGATCTTGAGGAAGCTCATCAGGCCCGAGGACTTGCCGCCGCCTGCCAGCGGCTCGTTCTCCGCGCGCAGCGCCGAGAAGTTCGTACCGGTGCCCGAGCCGTACTTGAAGAGCCGCGCCTCACGCGTCCAGAGATCCATGATCCCGCCCTCGTTCACGAGGTCGTCCGCCACGCCCTGGATGAAGCAGGCATGCGGCTGTGGGTGCTCATAGGCCGAGTTGGACTTCACCAGCTTGCCGGTCTTCGGGTCGACATAGAAATGGCCCTGGGAAGGACCGTCGATGCCGTACGCCCAGTGCAGGCCCGTGTTGAACCACTGCGGCGAGTTCGGTGCAGCCATCTGCTTGGCGAGCATGTACTGCATCTCGTTCATGTAGGTCTGGGCGTCCTCTTCCGAGGTGAAGTAGCCGCCCTTCCAACCCCAGTACGCCCAGGCGCCGGCCAGGCGGTCGAACACCTGCCGGGCCGAGACCTCGCCACCGTAGCGCTCGTCCTCCGGCAGCTTCGCCAGCGCCGCCTCGTCGGGCACATGGCGCCACAGGAACGACGGCACGCCCTTTTCGCGCACCGGCTTCAACGCCCGCGCCACACCGGCCTTCCGGAAATACTTCTGCGCCAGCACGTCCGACGCCACCTGGCTCCAGGCCGCCGGCACGTCGAACGCCTCGAGGCGGAAGACCACCGACCCGTCCGGGTTCCGGATCTCGGATGTGGCGGTGCGGAAAGGAATGCTCGCGTATGGCGACTGCCCGGCCTCGGTAAAGCGGCGCTCGATCTTCATTGTCGTCCCTCGTTCCGGCTCTTTCAGGCGACGGAAACCCACACCCGCGCCATGCGCCGCAGGCGGGGCCGCCGCCGCGCGGCCCGTTGTCTACACGTTGTGGATTAAGGGCCCTCGCCCCCAGATCCGTAGAGCCACACCATATCTTGTGGCCATCGCTCCGTTGCAAACCAGACTGGGTGAATCGCTGTCAGCCGTCAACAAGAATTCGCAGTGGTCGCACCACATTTAGGGGGCGTCGCAATGCTGCACCGCCACCTGTAGCGCGCAAGACTCAGGGGAATGCCTGAGGAGTCATCAGAGCTGAACAGAAGGCCGGGCGGGGCCCTTACGCTCCGCCGCACGCAGTGGCGCGTGAGCGCACCGCCACCCTAGCGCAGCGGGCGCGTCTCGCGGCGGATCGGCACAAACCCCGCCTTTTGGTACGTACCAAGGGCGCGCGGATGATCGAGCGTGCAGGTGTTCACCGTCATCCGCTCGACACCGGCGCGCTGCCAGCCCGTGTCGACCGCGGTCATGAGAAACCAGTTCCCCAGCCCGCGGCCGACGGCCTCCGGCATCAGCCCGAAATAGGCGAGGTCGCAGTACCCCTTCTCACGCGTGTCGAGCATGAAGAAGCCGCCCGGCGCGCCATCGACGAAGAGCGTGTGGAGCGTCACTTCCGGATCGCCGACGAAGGCCTGGCGATCAGCCTCGCTCGCATGCAACCAGTCGTCCCACAGATAGGGCGCGCCAACGGTGCGGTAGAGATAGAGGAACCAGTGCGTCGGCGGGTTTTCGGCGGTCAGTAGGGCAAGCGCCATGCCCGAGGGCGCCGCGGGAACCGGTGTTCGCGGCCGCGCTGTCATCTCCAGCCAGGTGATGGTGTATTCTGACGGCAGCGAAGATGGATCCGGCCGCTCGCTTTCGGCCTCACGCCCCGGCATCGCCGGTCTCCACCGCAAGGTCGGGATACATGCCCCATTCGGCCCAGGAGCCATCGTAGAGCGCGTTCTTCGCGTGGCCGATGCGGTGCAGGGCGAGGGTAAGGACAGCCGCCGTCACGCCCGAGCCGCAGCTCGTGATGATGGGGCGCGCAAGATCCACGCCCGCCGCCTCGAACGCCGCCTTGAGCGCCGGCACATCCTTC
>JBCBHB010000317.1:0-4348 GCA_038526025.1 Pseudomonadota bacterium | reverse complement strand
GCGATCTTGCGCGCCACATGGCCGGACTTGCCCATGCCGGAGACGATTACGCGCCCTTTGGCCTGCATGATGAGGTCGACGGCGTCGGCAAAGCTTTCGTCCAGCGTCTCCGAGAAAGCGCTCAGCGCCTGGCCCTCGAGCGCGAGCACCCGTCTGCCGGCGGCCAACGCACGGGCTCTACGATCCGTCTCTGCGGTGTTCCCGCTCGCGTCGGCCATGCGTTCCTCCGGCCGGCTTTCGATCCGGCGCCCGCACGGCCCTGGCGTGGCTCAGTGCGAGAAGATGTCTTCCTCGGGCCAGCCGGCGAGATCAAGCAGCGCCCGGTCCGGCAGGAAGCCGAAGCAGGCTGCCGCCATCGCCGTCCGCCCTTCGCGAGCGAGCCTCTCGTCGAGCACCGCCTTCAGGCGATGCAGATAGAGTACGTCGGAGGCGGCGTATTCCAGCTGCGCCTCCTGCAGCGTCTCTGCTCCCCAATCCGAACTCTGCTGTTGTTTCGAGATATCAACCCCGATGAGTTCCTGGCACAGGTTCTTCAGCCCGTGCCGATCGGTAAAGGTGCGCACCAGCTTGGATGCTATTTTGGTGCAGTACACCGGCCGCGCAACCGCTCCATACGCATGAGCAAGCGTTGCGATGTCGAACCGGCCGAAATGGAAGAGCTTCAGCACCGCCGGGTCCGCCAGCATGCGCGACAGGTTTGGCGCCGGTTGCCGGTCCTTGTGCACCTGAACGAGATGCGCGTTGCCGTCCCCGCCCGAGAGCTGCACCAGACACAGCCGGTCCCGATGCGGGTTCAGCCCCATCGTCTCGCAATCGACCGCAACCGCCGGCCCAAGATCCAGCCCATCGGGCAGATCATGCTGATGTAACGTGATGGTCATGTACCGCCTCTCGCGCGTTTGCCGCTGGCTGGTGCCCAGGAGAAGACTCGAACTTCCACGGGTTGCCCCACACGGACCTGAACCGTGCGCGTCTACCAATTCCGCCACCTGGGCACACCGGCCTGCGCGCGGCGTGTGGCGGGGAACTAATGGAGCGTGCCCTCTGCTGTCAATCCGTCCTGCAGCACTCGTGCCCGAACCGCCCTAAGGCGAGCCTAACAAAGACCGGCGATGCCCCGAAGCGCGGCAGGGCGACGCTTCTCCCTTGTATCTGGCCGTCGCGAGCCAGTATCCCGGTGGCGGATCAAGACGGGAGCCCGACCGATGACCACATTCGCCACCAACGCACCGACTGCGGCCATCATCGGGGGCTCCGGCTTCGTGGGCCGGTACATCGCCCAGGCGCTCGCCAAGCGCGGCTGGCGCGTGAAGGTCGGCTGCCGCCGGCCCAACGAGGCGATGTTCGTGCGGCCGTATGGCGTTGTCGGCCAGGTGGAGCCGATCCAGTGCAACGTTCGGGACGATGCCTCCGTCGCAGCCTTCGTCGCGGGTGCTGACGCGGTGATCTACTCGGTCGGCGTTCTCTACAACTCGGGCAAGAATACGTTCGAGGCCGTGCAGGCGGAGGGGCCCGCGCGCGCCGCCAAGGCGGCGAAGGCCGCCGGGGTGCCGCGTTTCGTCCTGATCTCGGCCATCGGCGCGGAGAGTGAGAGCGAGTCGGTCTATGCGCGCACAAAGGCCGAGGGGGAGGAGGCGGTGCTTGCCGAGTACCCGGACGCGGTGATCCTGCGCCCCTCCATCGTGTTCGGGCCGGAGGACCAGTTCTTCAACCGCTTCGCCGGCATGGCGCGCCTGTCGCCCGTCATTCCCGTGGTGGGCGGTTCTTCCCGCTTTCAGCCGGTGTGGGTGCAGGACGTGGCGGAGGCGGCGGCCAAGGCCACGGGAGGCGAGGCCGCGCCGGGCACCTACGAGCTCGGCGGCCCTGGCGTCTACACCTTCAAGGAGCTCATCCAGCTCATGCTGAAGGTCATCCGCCGCAAGCGCGGTATCATCGACATCCCGATCCCCGTCGGCCGGTTGCAGGGCAAGGTGATGGGCCTGCTGCCCGACCCGCCGCTGACCGAGGACCAGGTGCTGCTCCTCAAGAACGACAACGTGGTGGCCGAGGACGCCCAGGGCTTCGCCGCGCTCGGCATCGAGCCCGAGGCGTTGGAGGGCATCATCGAGAGCTATCTCGTCCGCTTCCGCCCCAAGGGCCAGTACACGGACATGATCGAGGCGGCGCGATCCCGCCAGTCCTGAACCTCAGCCTGCCGGCGCCGCAAGGTCCGATCCTTCGATCGTCTCTTCGGCCTGCGGTGTGGTCTGGATCGGCTTGGGTGGCTCCGGCGGCGGTGGTGGCGCCTCGGCACAGGCTGCGAGCAACAGCGCGACGAGAATGAGTGCCTGTCTCATGCGATGAGCCTCGCGACGAGCACCAGCAGCACCGCGCCGATGGTTGCGACGAGGATCGTGTCGAGCAGCGGCGTGCCTGTGTTGATGTTGATGCCGAACATCGGCAGCACCACGCCGCCGACCACCGAGCCGAGCACGCCCCAGATCAGGTACTTGATGAGGCCCCCGCCGCCCACGATGAAGCTGGCGAGCCAGCCGGCGACAATGCCGATCACGGCGACGGCGATGAGCGATCCGATCTGCATGGAAACCTCCTTCTCACGCGGGACACGGGGTTCATAACGCGCGAGGGCGCCTGGCGCTCCCCGTTCGCGCGACGATTGCATGAAGGCGCTCAGAGATAGACGAGGCCGAGGAGGATGGCGCCGAGGATCAGGCGGTAGATCACGAAGGGCAGCATCGTCCAGTTCTGCTTGAACATCCGCATCATCACGACGAGCGCGACCCAGGCGGCGATGCCGGAGAGGAGCGCGCCCAGGAGGAGCTCGGAGCCGATGACGAGGTCCCCGTCGGCGACGACGCCTGCGGTCTCCACCAGGCTGGCGGCGAGGATGACGGGGATGGCCATGAGCAGGGCGAGGCGAGCGGCTTCGTCCCGCCGGTAGCCGAGCGCACGGGCCATGGTCATGGTGATGCCGGAGCGGGAGACGCCGGGGACGAGGGCGGTGGCCTGGGCGAGCCCCATGAGAATCGCGTCCTTGCCGCCGAAGGCCCGTTCGGTCAGCCGCATCTCGTCCCGCCGGTCCACGATCCAGAGGAGGATACCGCCCAGGAGCGTGGCCCAGCCGATCACTTCGATGGCCCGCAGGCCCTGGTCGAGATCGAGGAGTTTCAGCGTGAGGCCGGCGACGACGGCGGGGACGGTGGCGATGGCGATGAGGAAGGCCAGCTTGGCGTCATCCGTGCCGCGCTGGCCGCGCAGGATGTCGATACCGCCGATGAAGAGGCGCGCCGTATCGGTCCGGAAGTAGAGGCAGACGGCGATGAGCGTGCCAAAATGCACCGCCACATCCATTGTCACGCCCTGATCGGTCCGCCCTGTGAGCAATGGCCAGAGGATCAGGTGCGCGGAGGAGGAGATTGGCAGGAACTCGGTGATGCCTTGGATCAGCGCCAGGGCTATAACGTCGAAGAGGCTCATCGCATCCTCAGATGGTGCTTCGGCGCGCATGTGGCCGGGCGAGGCAAGCGAGAGCAAGGGTTTAATAAAGTCAGTAATGCTTACCTAAAATCATCGAGTTCTGGGTCCGAAAGTCGCATGAGGGCACATTCGTCGCGGCAGTGCAGCAAGAAAGGTCATATTTTCTGACTTTTCATGGCCTGGGCCTTCCTGTATCTGCCGCGTCAACAGTGTTGCGAGGCGCATGACGGGTGCGCGCGCACGACCGGGAGGATGCGCAGCATGGCGCAGAAGATGTTGAAATTCGTGAGCGTCGATCGCGAGACGCCGGAGAAGCGGGCCGCCCGGGAGCGGCGCGAGGATTTCGGCGAGATCTATCGCGAGTATGCGATGGCGAAAGCGGAGGAGCAGGCATCGCGCTGCAGCCAGTGCGGGGTTCCCTTCTGCCAGTCCGGCTGCCCGCTCCACAATAACATTCCCGACTGGCTGAAGGCCACGGCGGAGAACCGGCTGCGGGAAGCGTATGAGCTGAGTGCCGCCACCAACACCTTCCCCGAGATTTGCGGGCGCATCTGTCCGCAGGACCGGCTGTGTGAGGGCAACTGCGTGATCGAGCAGTCGGGCCACGGTACGGTCACCATCGGCGCCGTCGAGAAGTTCATCACAGAGACCGCTTGGGAGAACGGCTGGGTCGAGGTGCCGACGCCCGAGAAGGAGTACGACTACTCCGTGGGCATCATCGGGGCCGGCCCGGCGGGCCTCGCGGCGGCGGACCGTCTGCGGCGGATCGGCATCCAGGTGACGATCTACGACCGGTACGACCGTTCCGGCGGCCTGCTGATCTACGGCATCCCGGGCTTCAAGCTCGAGAAGGAGGTGGTGACCCGCCGCA
>JBCBHB010000316.1:0-4352 GCA_038526025.1 Pseudomonadota bacterium | reverse complement strand
GCCGGGTTTGAAACGGCCGAGGCCATCGCGGCGGTGCCGGCGGCGCTCGACCTTGCTGCGGCCGGCGGCATCGGGCTCGGCCGCGCTGCCGACATCGCCTCCAATGCCATCGGCGCCTTCGGCCTTGCGGCCGAGGAGGCGTCGCGCGTGGCGGACGTGTTCGCCGCGACGGCCGCCCGGTCCAACACCGACGTCGAGCAGCTTGCGCAGGCGCTGACCACGGTCGGCCCGATCGCCAACAGCGTCGGGCTCACGATCGAGCAGACGGCCGCATCGATCGGCGTGCTCGGCGACAGCGGCATTCAGGCATCGGTAGCCGGCACCGGACTGCGCGGCGTGCTCGCCTCGCTTGCCGATCCCAGCGACGCCCTCGCCGCCGCCCTTGGCGAAGTGTCGCTGCAGTCGGACGGCCTCGACGGGGTGCTGGAGGCGCTCGCTGCGCGCGGCGTGAGCGCTGGCGAAGCCTTCGAGTTCTTCGGCCGTGAGGCGGCGCCCGCGTTTCAGGTGCTCTTGCAGGGGCGCGACCGGGCGTCCGAGCTGTCCACCGAGCTTGGCGTTCTGGATGGCGAGGCGCGACGCCTGGCGGAAGAAGCGCTCGGCCCGCTCGACCGCATCGGGCGCACCCTCTCGTCGGTCTTCTCGGAGCTGACGCTTCAGCTCGGCGATAGCGGGCTTGCAGAGGCCGCGCTCATCGCATCCGAGAGCCTGCTTGAATTCGCCCGGTCAGAGGCCGCGGCCGACGCCGTGCAGCTCCTGGGCGCCGCGATCCTTGGCGCGACGACGGCAATCCGCGACTTCCTCAACTTCGCGTCGCCGTTCCTGTCCTTCCTCGGAAGCGCCGTCAGCGCGGTGAACGACTTCGTGCAGGGCGTGGAGGAGGTGAGCCCGGAGCTTGCCGACGCGAACGCAGCGCTTGAGACCGCCCGGCAGCGCTACGCGGAGGTCGCGGGCGCGACGGCCGCGGGCACGCAGCAGCTGAGCGCCAATACGCAGGCGCTCCAGCTCAATGCGCAGGCCGCGCTCATCGCGGCGGAAGCGCAGGTCGCCGCTACCGAGGCGCGCCGTGCTGGCGCGGAGGTAGACCGGGCGCTGATCGAGCTTGGCAACCGGCAGATCGAGCTGGACCGGGCACGCGAAGAGAGCGGGCGCAACCGTCGCTCTGAGGTCGGCCGCCTTGAGCGCGCTATTGCCGATCTGAACCGAACGGTCGTGGACGGCTCCGCGCGCCAGGCGGAGTTTGCAGAAGCGGCGGATCTTGCGCGCACCGAGGCGGGCCGGCTCTTCATCCAGGCGCAGGATCTGGCCGACGCCTCGACAGAGGTCAGCGTCGAAATCGGCGTCGTCACCACCGGGCTCGACAGCCTCGGCGGATCGGCGGGTGCGGCAACGGTTCAGGCGAAGGGCCTGACCGACGAGCTGAAAGAGCTGCAGCGCGTGGGGGAAGCAACCTTCCTCACCGCCGTCAACGGCCGCCCCAGCGACAACACGCTGTTCCGGCAGTTCGAGCGCGAGTTTGAGGGCCTGACGCGGGCAGCGGATCGCGAGACGCAGAGCGCGGCTGACACCATCGACTTCAACCTCACGAGCGCCTTCGACAGCATCCTGCGCGACGGTGGCAATTTCGTAGACGACCTTGCAGCCCTGTTTGGCGGGCTTGCCGGGAGCCTCGAGCAGCAGCTCGCCCCCGTCACCGGGCTTCTGAACCAGGCACTCAACTTCGACCTCATCGGCCCAAGCCCGGCGTTCAGCGCCGGCTTGCGCGGCAATGCGACGCTCGGCGGTGTAAGCATCAACGCAACCCCCGGCGTCAGCGTGGGTGATGCCCTTGGCGGTGCAGCGTCCGGCTTTGGCATTGGCTCCATTCTCGGCGGCGGCACGACAAGCTCGCAGGTCGGCGGCGCCGTGCTTGGCGGCGCAGGCTCAATCGTGGGCGGTCTCTCGAGCGTCGCGGGCGCCATTGGGGGCACGGCAGCGAGCCTGCTGGGGCCTATCGGCGGCATTGTCGGCTCCCTGCTCGGCGGCTTGATCGGCGGAGCCTTCGGCCCGCCGCCGCCGAACAACGCGGCCGGCACGCGCTTTGATCCCCTGACCGGCGCCATCCTCAGCCAAGGCGGCCCCAAGAGCCCGAGCCCGGAGAACATCGCCGCTTCCGGCGAGATTGGACAGCAGTCCGTCGACATCTTCCGTGCCCTCGTGGCCGCAACCGGCGCATCGCCCACCATCGGTGGCATTGCCGGCGACGTGTCCGACCGCGACGGGTCCAAGCTCCGGTTCACCGGGCTCGAGCAGACGGAGGCCGGCGACCGGTTTGACTTTGCCTCGGCCGACACGCCGGAAGAGGTGGCCAGCGCGACGCTGCGCGCGTTCCTCGACATCGCGGACGACATCGGCGGCGAGGCGTCGCGCGTGCTCAGCGATGTGCTCGGCGACGCGGACCCCCTGGCCCGCGGCTTCAAGGGCGACGCAAATCTCGTCGAAGCCGGCGAGATCGACCCGGCGCTGCTTGAGCGCGCGACGGAAGCGCTGTCGATCTTCAATAGCACGGCAGAGGCGCTGGCCGACACCGGCACTACCCTCGGCCCGATCGAGCAGAACCTCAACGCGATCACCGAGGCCGCCGAGGCCAACCGCAACGCGCTCGCCGAGTTCGGCCTCTCGATCGATGGCGTCAACCAGCTGGAGCAGCGCCGCATCGACGAGCTGCGCCAGAGCGTGACCGATGCGGATGCTGCGCTTGTGCGTGAGCTGGAGGGCCGCGGCTTCAACGACGCAGCCGCCTCTCTAATCAACAACTTCTCCGCGCAGATCAACGACCGTGCCGCCTCGGGCATCGACACGACGCTTCTCACCCGCGCGTTCACGCTGCAGTTCGAGCAGTCGATCGCCGGCCTTGATCTGGATCAGCTTCTCGACTTGCAGGGCACGCTCGGCGGGCTGGTCGATGAGAGCGCCGAGGCGACGCAGGCGTTCGGCCTGATCGAAGAGGCGATCCGGGAGGCGGAAGCCGCGGCCGACGGGGGCGCTGAGGCCATCGGCGAGGTGGGCGACGCGCTGGTGGCCCTGCAGGCGCAGGTGCGCGAGGCGCTCCAGGACTTCGGCTTCGGGGTGACCGAACGGACGCAGGGCACAGGCGCCGCGCAGGATGCGCAGCTTGCCGCCCTTGGCCTCGACGGGCTGTCCCTCTCGGCGATCCGCGGCGCGGAGAGCGTCGAGGAGGCGCAGGCGGCACTCCTGAGCTTCCAGGGCACGCTGGAGGCGCTCGGGTCCACGGCGCGCGCGGAGGGCGACGCACAGCGCATTGCGCAGGCCGGTCAGCTGGCGCTCGCTGCTTACGACGAAAGCTTCGCCCGCCTCGGCGAGACCGTCACCGAAAACGTCTCTTCGGCGGAGAGCGAGTTTGACCGGCTCTTCACCAGCATCTCCGCAAGCCTCACCTCCAGCGTCTCGGACATCACGTCGGAGATCGAGCGCTCCACCGATGCTCTGCTGGCCGAGATCAACCGGCAGTATGACGCGCAGATCCGCGACCTGCAGGCGCAGGCGAATGCGTTCGGCCAGGCGGCGGGGCAGGCGGGAAGCGCGCTTGCCGGGCTCCAGTCGGTCGGCATCTCGCCGCAGCAGAATTTCGATGACCTGCTCGCGCAGTTCGACGGGTTCGCAGCGCAGGCGCGGACGGGCTCGGCCTCGGGCGTCTCCGGCTTCGCGAGCTTTCAGGGCGACTTCCTCGACGCGGTGCGCGACTTCTTCCCCGAGGGCACGGCCGAATTCGACGAGCAGCTCGGCCGGGTGCGCGATGTGCTGGAGGAGAGCCAGAACGCGGCGCTTGAGCGGCAGCAGGCGGCAGAGCAGCGGATCGAAGAGCTTCTCGCCGAGCAGCAAGAGCAGAACGAGAAGATCCTTGAGGCGGCCGAGCGCCAGATCGAGACGATCGAGCGCGCGGCAGCAAGCAGCGACGCTCTGTCCGAGCGGATCGCGGTGCTGATCACCTCGGGCAACACGCAGACGCGCGAGACCGGCGCCACCCTCACCGCGCAGCAGCAGCGCTCGCTCGAAAACGACGCGACCGCCGAGACCCTGCTGCGTCAGCTGATCGACGAAACCCGCCAGACCGGTGACGCCGTCGCGTCCCTGCGGAGTGCCCTGCGATGACCACTGCCGTTTATGCGCCCGACCGGGTGCTGATGACCACGACCACGAACAGCACGGGCGACCTGTCGCTGGATGGGGTGGTGCCGGGCTTCAGGTCGATCCAGGCGGCGGTGGCTGACGGCGGCTATGCATACGGCGATCCTGGGCTCTGGACGGTCGAGGACGTCGACAGCAACGGGAACGTGCTGCAGAGCGAAACGATC
>JBCBHB010000315.1:0-4353 GCA_038526025.1 Pseudomonadota bacterium | reverse complement strand
CCTGCACGATGCCGCCCGGCATGAACAGGTACTCGAGCGCCAGCACGGCGATCATGCCGCCCACGAGGGCGTCGCCGCCGCTCGCCAACCAGACAACCGCAATGGTGAGCTGCGCCACCGTGAGAAGGCCGCACCACAACCACATGAGGCGATGGGCCTGGCGGCAGACGGGCGCCAACTCCTCGTCGCGCGCGGTGATGATCCGCTGTCCGGCGCCCGTCTCGCTCAGGGCCTTCAGGATCTCGCCGGAAGCCATGGCGGCCGCGGCCAACCCTATCGCCTCGATCTCCATGCTGCGCGCAACGGCGAGGACAACGCCGAACCGCGTAACCTTGGCGGCAGCCTCGGAGGCGCCGTAGGCGAGGAGGGCGTGTCGAAAGCCGCGAAGGCTCGCAGCGGGGTCTGACGTCGCAGTCATGCGCGGTCTCCAGCGGGCGGTGTCGGAACAGGGTTCGTCGATGGCTGAACGTTACCGGCAGCGTCGGCCGCATGCGCTCTGGCAGGGGGGTAGGTCATGGGCGCGGTCGGGTTGGCCCACTGTCCTTTCGGATAGTCCGCGCCGCGATTGGAACGCCGGGCTAGTCCTGCGCGCACCCCTGCGCGAGCGCGCGGCGCGGTATGAAGATGGCAGCACAATCAACTGCGTAAGAGGGAACCTCCGATGCGCTCCATTACCACGACTGCAATTGTCGCTGCCTTCGTCCTCTCCGGCTGCGCTGCGATGAAGACGCCCGAGAACAGGGAGGCGGCCGCCGAAGGCCGCGCCTACCAGGCCCAGTACCGCACGGCCGAGAGCGACCTCAGGGATGCCCGCAATGCCCGCTCGATCGCCCTGAACGCGCAGCGCTGTGCGCCTGCGGTGGAGACAGTTGCCTCGGGCGCCGGCTGGGCGCTGTCGCCCGAGGCGCTGTCGCCCGGCGACCTTGTGGCGATACAGGTGGGATCCGACGAGGTCTTCTCCGGCAGCTTCGAGATCTCGAGCGACGGTATGCTCCGGCTCCCGCACCTTACCCCCGTCCGTGCACTCGGCCGCGAGGCGCCCGCGCTCGAACAGGAGATCGCCGAGAAGCTCGTCAGCCAGGGCTACTACCGGCGTTCGCCTAGGGTATCGGTCCGGCTCGCGGATCCCGCTTCGGCCAAGGTTTTCGTGGCGGGTGCTGTCTTCGAAGCCGGGCAGCACGAGGTTGGCCGCATTTCGGGCGACGACCGCGACACGCGGCGGCAGGACGCTTCTGGTGCTGGCGGCGGCGGCCGCAGCATCAGCCAGGCGCTGCGGGCTGCAGGCGGCGTTCGGCCCGATGCCGACCTGAGCCGCGTGCGCCTGCTTCGCGCGGGCAAGACCCGTGTGCTCGATCTGAGCGGCGCGATCCAGGGCCGCGCCTTCGAGGATGCTAGCCTCATCGCCGGCGACCAGATCGAGGTGCCCTCGCGGGGCTGCTTCCAGGAGAGCCTGATGGTGGCGAACGCCGTCTCGCCGCCGGGCATCAGCGTCTACATGTCGAACCTCACGAAGCCGGCCGACGCCAACGCGCTCTCCGCCATCGGGCGTGACACGCGCCAGGTGCCCTATGGCGCGCGCTTCCTGCAGACCGTGGTGAGCATGAACTGTGTCGGTGGCACGCAGGCGACCAATGCCGACCGTTACGCGGTGCTCTTCTCGCGCAATCCGATGACCGGGGCGTCGGTGGTCATCGAACGCCGTATCGAGGACCTGCTGCGCCGTGCCGACAGGGACGAGCTCGATCCGTTTCTGCTGCCGGGCGATGCCATTGCCTGCTACGACAGCACGGTCACGAACATCACCGAGGTGGCCAAGTCCATCGCCACCGTCCTTGGGACCGGCATTCTGCTCGCGATCTGACGTTCCGGTGGGGCCGATGCGCTGCGTCGGCCCCGCACCCACGGCTCACGACCCGGCCGCGTTCCCTCAGCGGTCCTCTCCGTACGCGGCCCCGTCATGAATTGTTATGTTGTTACACTTTGTAGCTGGCGGTAGCCTTTGGTGGATGCCGCATAACGGAGAGCGCCATGAGACCGACCGCGATTCCCATGATGATCCTCGCCCTGTCTGCCGCGGCGGCTGGGGCCGATGAGACCCGGAGCCTCGGTGCGCACGAGCACGGTGTGGGTCACTTCAACATTGCTGTTGAGGGTGGCGAGGTTGCCATGGAGCTTGAAGCGGCCGGCGCAGATATCGTGGGCTTCGAGCATGAGGCGACCACGGAAGAGGATCGTGCGGCGATCGAAGCGGCCAAGGCCCGGCTTGGCGAGCCGCTCTCGCTCTTCGTTGTCCCGGCGGCTGCCGGTTGCGAGGTCGCAAGCGTCGACGTGGCGCTGATTGGTGACCATGGCGACGAAGACGACCACGACGCGGAGCATGCAGAGCATGACCACGATCACGGCCACAAGCATGACCACGACCATGATCACGATGACGAGCATGGGCACGATGAGCACGCCGCGGAAGAGCATGGCGGGCACACGGAATTTCATGCGGAGTACCGGCTGACCTGCGCCGACCCGAGCGGCCTTACGAGCATCGACTTCGCCTATTTCGAGGCGTTCCCGAATGCGGAAGAGCTCGAGATCCAGATGATCGACGCCCAAGGCAGCCGCGGTTTCGAGGTAACGCGCGAGGACGCCGTTCTGGCGCTCCCCGGGAGCTCCTGAGCCGGCGGAACGCGTCTTGGACCGGCAGCCGGAGGCCGCGCTGGCGCTGGAGGGCATCCGCTTCTCCTGGCCCGGATCGGCCTTCGCCCTGGAGATCGACGCGCTGGAGGTGGCCAGGGGCGAGGCCGTGCTGATCCGCGGCCCAAGCGGGTCGGGAAAGTCGACCCTGCTCTCCCTCATCTGCGGTATCGTGACCCCGGCAGCAGGCGAGATCCGGGTTATGGGCGAGGCCTTCTCGGCGCTGCCCTCCGCACGGCGCGACCGGGTGCGCGCAGAGCGGCTGGGCGTGATCTTCCAGATGTTCAACCTGCTGCCCTATGCGTCGCCGGTCGACAACGTGCTGCTGCCGCTCGCCTTTGCACCGAAGCGCTCCGCCCGCGTGGGGCGTGATCAGGCGGGGGCGGCGCGCCAGATCCTCTCCGGGCTCGGCCTTTCGGAGGACGTGATCGGAGCACGGCGGGCCGACCGGCTTTCGGTTGGCCAGCAGCAGCGGGTTGCCGTGGCGCGTGCGCTGATCGGCAGGCCCGACATCGTTGTTGCCGACGAGCCCACCTCGGCGCTCGACGCCGATGCGAAGGACACCTTTCTCGCCCTCATGGCGGAGCAGGTGCGGGCCGCAGGTGCGACCCTCCTGATGGTCAGCCACGATGAGAGCCTGGCGCACCGCTTCGACCGGGTTCTGGCACTCGATGAGGTGGCTCGTCTGCGCCGTGGGGCGGCCGCGTGATCCTCGTCCGGCTCACACTCCGCTCTCTCGCGAACCGCTGGATCACCGTTGGGCTGACGGTCTTTGCGACGGCGCTCTCCGTCGGCCTCTTTCTGGGGGTCGAGAAGGTGAGGAACGGCGCCCGCGCCAGCTTCGCCGACACGGTGGCCGGGGTCGACCTCATCGTCGGCGCACGCTCAGGCTCGGTCCAACTGCTTCTCTATTCCGTGTTCCGCATTGGCAGCGCGACGAACAACATCACCTGGGAGAGCTACCAGGATCTCGGCGCCATGCCGGCCGTCGACTGGATTGTCCCGCTCTCACTGGGCGACAGCCACCGCGGGTTTCGTGTGCTGGGCACAACGGCCGAGTATTTCGACCGGTACAGGTTCCGCGGCGACCGTGGGCTGCGTTTCGCGGCGGGCGAGCGTTTCGATGATCTGTTCGATGCGGTCTTGGGCGCGGATGTAGCCACGGAGCTTGGCTACGCGATCGGGGACGAGATCGTGGTGGCCCATGGCATCGCCTCCTTCTCGTTCCACGACGACAAGCCCTTCCGGGTTGCGGGCATCCTTGAGAAGACAGGCACGCCGGTGGATCGGACGGTCCATGTCAGCCTCGAGGGGATCGAGGCGATCCACGTCGACTGGCGGAGTGGCGCGCACGACCCTACCCTAGCCGTCAGCGCCGAGGAGGTGCGTGAGATGGATCTCACGCCGAAGGCGATCACGGCCGCGATGATCGGCGTCAGCTCCAAGCTCGCCGTCTTCCGCCTGCAGCGCGCGATCAACGACTACCCCGAGGAGCCCTTGCTGGCGATTTTGCCCGGCGTCGCGCTACAGGAACTCTGGAGCCTTGTGGGCGTCGCCGAAACCGCGCTTGCGGGTGTATCGGGCATGGTCGTTGTCACGGCGCTGCTCGGCATGGCTGCGATGATCTTGGCCGGGCTTGGGGAGCGTCGGCGCGAGATGGCGATC
>JBCBHB010000314.1:0-4361 GCA_038526025.1 Pseudomonadota bacterium | reverse complement strand
CGGCCGTGAGCGACGTGCCGGCGGAAGCCGCAGCCGAAAGTGCTCCCGAAGCAGCGCCAGCAGCCGCCGAGGAGACAACCGAGGCCCAGGAGACCGCGGCGGTCGAAGACGTCACGCCGCCAGCTGATGAAAGCGCCGAGAAGGCCGACGAGACCACCACGGCGAAGCCTCGGCGTAGCCGCCGGGGGGGTAAACGCACCAAAGAAGCCGAGGCAGCACCTGCGGCTGAAACCGCGGCTGATGACGCCACGGGGCCGGAAGCGCGGAAGGACGACAGCAAGGGCGACCCGGACAAGTCGGACGACGACAGCGCCGGCGAGAATGGCGAGAACAGCGAGATCGACACAGTCGGCGCCGAGGACCTCCAGGAGGAAGACCTCGCCGCCCGCGCCATCCGCCGCCGCCGTTACAAGATCCAGGATGTGGTGAAATCTCGCCAGATCATGCTGGTGCAGGTGGTGAAGGAGGAGCGCGGCACCAAGGGAGCGGCGCTGACCACCTATCTCTCGCTCGCCGGCCGGTACTGCGTGCTCATGCCGAACACGGCACGCGGCGGCGGCATCAGCCGGAAGATCACCAACGCCTCCGACCGTAAGCGGCTGCGCGAGATCGTCGGCGAGCTCGAGGTGCCGCAGGGCATGGGGCTGATCGTGCGCACGGCGGGGGCCGAGCGTACGCGGGCGGAGATCAAGCGGGATTACGAGTTCCTGCTCCGCCAGTGGGAGCAGATTCGCGAGCTTACGCTACGGTCCTCGGCGCCATGCCTCATCTACGAGGAAGGCAGCCTCATCAAACGCTCGATCCGGGACATCTACTCCAAGGAGATCGACGCGGTTCTGGTCGAGGGCGAGGCGGGCTACCGCGAGGCCAAAGACTACATGAAGATGCTGATGCCGAGCCACGCCAAGAATGTGCAGCAGTATCAGGATCATACGCCGCTCTTCATCCGCTACCAGGTGGAAAGCTACCTGAACGGCATGTTCAGCCCGGTGGTGCAGCTGAAGTCGGGCGGGTACCTGGTGATCGGCATCACCGAGGCCCTGGTGGCGATCGACGTGAACTCCGGGCGCTCCACCAAGGAAGGCTCGATCGAAGAGACGGCGACGAAGACCAATCTCGAAGCGGCTGACGAGGTGGCACGGCAGCTTCGCCTCCGCGATCTCGCGGGGCTTATCGTCATCGACTTCATCGATATGGACGAGAGCCGGAACAACCGCGCGGTCGAAAAGCGGATGAAGGACCGGTTGAAGAACGACCGGGCACGCATCCAGGTCGGCCGCATCTCGGGCTTCGGGCTGATGGAGATGTCCCGCCAGCGGCTGCGGCCGGGCATGCTTGAGGCAACGACCAAGCCCTGCCCCCATTGCCATGGCCAGGGTTTCATCCGGTCCGACGAGAGCATGGCGCTCGGCATCCTCCGCGAGATCGAGGAGGAGGGCGTGAAGGGCCGGGCGAGCGAGCTGATGGCCACGATGCCGATGGATATCGCCAACTTCATCTTCAACTCGAAGCGCCAGCACCTCGCTCGGATCGAGTCGCGGTACGACATCGAGGTGCAGCTGCTGGGCGACCCTGCGATGGTCAGCCCGGAGTTCCGGGTCGAGCGTGTGAAGGGGGCGGACCGCAAGCCTGACCGTGGCGATGTGGGTGCGATCAGCGCCGAGCGCAGTGCGGATCTGATCGACGACGCGGAGATCGTGGAGACGCCGGAAGGCGACAGCGGCTCGCGTGACGAGGGCCGGCGCCAGAGAGACAACCGCGGCGAAGGCCGGGGTGAGAGCCGCAGTGAGAGCCGCAGCGAGAGCCGGGGCGAGGGTCGCTCCGAAGCGCGCGGCGAAGAGACGCGGGACGATGGCGAGGGCGGCGGCAAGAAGCGCCGTCGCGGCAAGCGCGGCGGTCGGCGTCGGCGCGGCGGCAACGGTGATGAGCGCGAGCGCGAGGAGAACCGGCAGGAGGACGTCCAGAGCGCGGTGGACGACGCTGCCGAACGCGATGTGTCGGAAGCCCCGGTGATGGATGACGAAGCGCCGGTCGCCAACGGTGTTGACGCGTCGCCGAGCCCTGCCCCCGAGGCGGAAGCCGAGACGATGACTGAGCGTGAGCCTGCGGCACCGGAGGCAGAGGAACACGACCCAGCCCCAGCCCCGGCGGAAGAGACAGCTTCCGAGCCGGAGGTTGAGCCTGAGGCCGAGCCGATGCCGGACGTGCCCATCGAGGTGACGGCCGCCGAGGCGGGGCGTGCCGCAGCCGGCGTCAGCGCCGACGCGACGCCGGAAGCTGCGCCCGAAGAGCCGGCCAAGCCGAAGCGGCGCGGCTGGTGGTCGCTTCGTCGCTAGGGAGCCTTCAAGGCCCCTTCAGGGGCCGCGCCGGAGCATCTCTGCGAGACGCTCCATCGCCTCCGCCACCACGGCGGGGGCCTGCGCGTAGCTGAAGCGCATGGTGTGCCCGCCGCGGACCGGGTCGAAGTCGAGCCCGGGCGTGGCGGCCACATGGTGCTCGGCGAGGAGGCGCTTCGAGAAGGCCATGCTGTCGTCCCACTCCTCGGGGAGCGTGGCATAGGCGTAGAACGCGCCATCTGCCGGGGCGATGTCGCGGAAGCCGAGGCGGGCCAGCGCGGCGATCACCACCTCCCGGTTCGCCCGGTAATCCGCCATATGGCCCTCGGCCTCGGCCTCGCCTTCTGGCGAGAGCGCACCCAAAGCGGCCGCCTGCGCCGGGTGCGAGGCGCAGATGAAGAGGTTCTGCGCGAGGTTCTGGAGCGGCCGCACCAGTGCTTCTGGCACCACCATCCAGCCGATCCGCCAGCCCGTCATCGCATAGTACTTCGAGAACGAGTTCACGACGATGAGGTCATCGCTGATCTCCAGGGCAGACACCGCGCGCTCGCCATAGGTGATGCCGTGATAGATCTCGTCGACGATCAGTGCGGTGTCGTGGGCGGCACAATCCGCCACCAGCGCGCGCAACGCCGGCGCATCCAGCATCGTGCCGGTGGGATTGGCGGGCGAGGCGACGAGGAGGCCGTCGAGCTGGCCGGCGGTACGGGCCGCCGCCAGATGCTCAGGCGTTGGCTGGTACCGCGTCGCGAGGTCGGTCTCCAGACGCACGGCTTCCAACCCGAGGGCCGAGAGGGTGTTGCGGTAGGCAGGGTACCCGGGGTCCGCCAGCGCCATGCGATCGCCGGCCTCGAAGAGCGCGAGGAATGCCATGACGAAGGCGGCGGAAGACCCGGCGGTGACCACCACGCAGCCGGGATCGACATCGATGCCGTGGCGCCGCGCGTAGAGGGACGCAATCGCCTCTCGCAGCGCCATGGTGCCGAGGCCGCTCGTGTAGCCCAAGGTCTCGCCCCGGGCCTCCGCCGCCGCGAGCGCCGCCCGCGCGGCAGCCGGTGCCCCGAAGGCCGGCTCGCCCACCTCCATATGCAGCACGCGGGCGCCCTGCCCCTCAAGGCGCGTGGCTTCCGAGAGCACATCCATGGCAACGAACGGTGCGGTCTGCCCGCGCGCGGAAAGCTTCATGGACAGGCTTCCGGTTTCATCGCCGCTCCCGCGTAATCGTGATTGGACGTGGCTTGCCATAGACAGCGACGGTCCGGTCACCGATATCCGTAGGGCTGCCGGGTGAGCACAGCAAGGCGCATGACGCGTCGGCGCCCGGCCAAGGGAGCAAGCATGGTTTGCAGATGCTGTCAGCCGCCCAGCCCAGACCCGAACCGTCGCCGCGTGATGCGGACGGGGGCGTGGCTTATCGCCGGGCTCGGCCTCTCGCGCGGGGTGACGCTGCCGACGCCGGCCGAGGCGCAGGGGCGGCGGCAGACGCTGATCCGCGATGCGGAGATCGAACGCACGCTCTGGGCCATGTCCAGCCCCATCTTCCGGGCGGCGAACCTGCCCCCCGCCACCATCTCGATCTTCATCGTGAGCGACCGGCGCATCAACGCGTTCGTGGCGGCTGGCCGGAATATGTTCCTGAACACCGGGCTCATCATGGAGCTGGAGACGCCGGATGAACTTGTCGGTGTCATCGCGCATGAGGCCGGGCATATCGCCGGCGGGCATACGGCGCGGCGCCAGCAGGAGATCAATGCCGCTGCGGGCCCGGCGCTGATCGGCACGCTGCTCGGGATCGCGGCAGCGGCCGCGGGCGCGCCGGAGGTTGGTCTCGCGGCCATTGCAGGCTCCCAGAGCGTGGCGATCCGGAACCTGCTCCGCTACTCGCGCGGGGAGGAAGCCGCGGCGGATCAGGCGGCGCTCGGCTATCTTCGCCGGTCCGGCACCAGCCCTGAGGGGCTGCGCAGGGTGCTGCAGCGCTTCCGCGGGCAGGAGGTGCTCTCCGTCGGCAATCTCGACCCCTATACG
>JBCBHB010000313.1:0-4363 GCA_038526025.1 Pseudomonadota bacterium | reverse complement strand
CAACGCCCCGGCCACCGAGATCCGCGCGAGCGACCAGGGTGCCTGGACCGCCGCGATCCCGGCCGCGATGATGCGCCGCGCGCGTCTCCTGCGGTTCGAGCAGGTGGGCGATGGCGGCGAGGTCGTCTACCGGCTGGAGACGCGCTTCTCGTATCGCGAGGCGGGGGCCACGCTGGCGCTGCGCGAGCGGACCATTACCGTGGCGCGGGGCGACAGCCTGTGGCGGCTGGCCGAGAACATCTATGGCGAGGGATGGCGCTACAGCGTGATCTTCGGTGCGAATGACGGCCTGATCCGCGACCCGGACCTGATCTATCCCGAGCAGGAATTCGTCATCCCCGAGCTCGTCGACGACCCGGCCTCTCGATGAACGCGGCAAGCGGCTTTGCGGGACGTTCTGCGCCCTTGGCAGGCTAGGGCACGCCGGCCAGAACCCATCACGCAACGCTGATCACGAGGCACCGCATGGCCCGCCGCAAGCGCAGGACCACCACGGCCGGCACACCGGAGCTTTCGATCCTCTCCCGGGTGGTGCCGGATATCTGGCCATCCTCGCGGCCCGACCTGCGATTTCGGGTGATCGCCTCGATGACCTTCCTCGTGCTCGCCAAGGTCTCGACGCTGACCACGCCCTTCTTCTTCGGCTGGGCGGTGGACGGGATCGGGCCCGAGGGCACGGCCGCGCTGGCCTGGGCGCCGGCGGCGCTGGTGGCGGCCTATGTGACCGTGCGGGTGCTTTCCTCGGCGCTCCAGCAGCTCCGCGACATGGTGTTTGCACGCGTGGGCCAGCATGCGCTCCGTAGCCTCGCTCTGCGGACCTTCCAGCACATCCACGCGCTCTCGCTCTCCTACCATCTGAGCCGGCGCACGGGCGAGCTCAGCCGGGTGACGGAACGCGGCATCAAGGCGATCGACTTCCTGCTGCGCTACCTTGTCTTCAGCATCGTGCCGCTCACGGTCGAGCTTGTGATCGTGGCCGTGATCTTCTGGACGATGTTCGGCTTCTGGTACTTCGCGGCGCTGATGCTGACCGTGGGCGCCTATGTGGTCTTCACTCTGAAGGTCACTGAGTGGCGCCTGAAGATCCGCATCAAGATGAACGCCGAGGATCAGGACGCGCATCAGAAGGCGGTGGACAGCCTGCTGAACTACGAGACGGTGAAGTACTTCAACGCCGAGGACCGGGAGAGCGCGCGCTACGACAAGGCGATGGCGGGCTATCAGGTGATGGCGGAGAAGACGGCGATCTCGCTCGGCCTTCTGAACACCGGGCAGGCGGTGATCATCGGCGCTGGGCTCTTCTCCGTCATGGCGCTGGCCGCGTCGGAAGTGCAGGCGGGCACGCTGAGCGTGGGCGATTTCGTGGCGGTGAACGCCTTCCTCATCCAGATCACCGTGCCGCTGAACTTCCTCGGCACGGTCTATCGCGAGATCCGGCAGAGCCTGATCGATATGAGCGAGATGTACGCTCTGCTCGACACATCGCCCGGGCTGGTGGATGCGCCGGATGCGCGGCCGCTGAGCGTGGCGAAGGGCAGGGTGGCGTTCCGGGGCGTCGCCTTCGGCTACGGGCTCGACCGGCAGGTGCTGAAGAGCGTGGATTTCGAGGTGCCGGGGGGCGGCACGCTCGCCATCGTGGGGCCCTCGGGCGCGGGCAAGTCCACCATCGGCCGGCTGCTCTTCCGGTTCTACGACCCGACGGACGGGACGGTGGAGATCGACGGGCAGGACCTGCGGAAGGTGACCCAGAGCGCGCTCCGCTCCGCCATCGGCGTGGTGCCGCAGGACACGGTGCTCTTCAACGACAGCATCGCCTACAACATCGCCTATGGTGCGGCGGGGGCGAGCCGGGCGGATGTGGTGGAGGCGGCGAAGGCCGCGCGCATCCACGACTTCATCATGGAGCTGCCCGAGGGGTACGACACGCCGGTAGGCGAACGGGGCCTGAAGCTCTCGGGGGGCGAGAAGCAGCGGGTGGCGATCGCCCGCACCATCCTGAAAGACCCGCCGATCCTGTTGCTCGACGAGGCGACCTCGGCACTCGACACAGGGACGGAACGCGAGATCCAGGCAGAGCTGAAGCGCCTGGGGCAGGGGCGTACGGTGATGATGATCGCGCACCGGCTCTCGACCGTGGTGGATGCCGACGAGATCGTGGTGCTGGAGGCGGGCCGCGTGGTGGAGCGCGGTACCCACGAGGCGCTTCTGGCGAAGGCCGGGCGCTATGCCGAGATGTGGGCGAGCCAGGAAGCGGAGGGCGAGGGCGAGGGCAATGGCGTGGCTGACGATGCGCCCGTTCGCTTGAAGGATGTGCCCCTTGGCTAAGGGGCGGCGCGGGCAGGCGTGAGGGCGCGCCCGCGCCGATGTCGGCTCAGTCCGACGGCAGGCTGACCTGGTCGATGACGCCCTGGCAGCTCTGAGAGACCTCGCTCTCGTTCTCGCGGAGGCATGCGAAGACGCGGCCTTCGCCCACGGCAACGTCGCTGCACAGGCTGCGGATGTCGTCGCCGCACTCCTGTTTCACGTAGCGCACGCGGTCGAAGAACAGGTCGAGCAGATCCCCCATCTCGCCCGTGGCGACGTCGCACCGGTCGGAGATCTCCAGCTCGTGGGCGTAGAGGCAGGCCATCAGGCGGCCGTGTCCGGGCTCAACGCTGGAGCAGAACTGTTCCAGATCGCTTGCGCAGGCCTCGAAGAGCGGCTCGGCGCTGCTCTGAGAGGCGATGCCGAGGGTGGCGATGGTGGCGAGCGCTGCGCCGAAGCGGGTCACAATGGCTTTGGTCATGGCGGTTCTCCTGGCGCTGCCTCAGGGGGTGACGACGACGTAGACGGTCGTCCCCGCCTCGACGACGGGGCGATAATAGACGCCGCCGCAGTAATGATAGCCGGCGCGGAGCACGCAGCCGGCGGGCAGGGCCGCGATGGAGTTGTAGCGGGCCGTGGTGCGCCGCGTGGTGCGGCGGGCGGTGCGGCGCGCGACCCGGCGGGCGGGCTGCGCCTCCGCCGGCGCGATGCCGACGCTGAGCACGGGCGCCTGGAGGCCCGCGCGATCGCCCTGCGGCGCGCGGATGTCTATCTGGAGGCCAAGGCCGAGCGCGATGGCCGCGGCGGCAGCAGCCGCCGTGGTGGTAGATTTCAGGATCGTCATGCAATTCTCCCCGGTGGCGCCGGGCCGCCGGAATGGCGACCCGGAGAGAGCCCTTGCGGTGCGCCTGCTCCCGGGCAGACGGGGTGCCTGCGCGCCGCTGGACCGATCAGTTCACCGTCAGCGTACCGCCGGTGCCAAGGCCGCCGCGGACGTTCTGCGCCTGGTAGTTGCGCGTCGCGCGGACGAGGTTGTTGAAGGCGTCGACGAAGGCCGCAACGGTCGCCTTGCCCTCCGGTGTCCGGCTGTAGCCGCCGAGGGCGCCGCCGGCGCCGCCGCCGAAGGCACCGAGTGCTGCGCCGAAGTTGGTGGCCGTGGCCGAGCCTTCCGCCGCCGAGAGCTGCACGCCCGAGCGGATGTCGAAGAGCGAGAGGGTCACCACGCTGTCCGAGGTGCGCAGGCTGCCGGCGATGGCGCCCGCGGCGCCGCCGAGCAGCGCGCCCACGCCCGCGCCGAGGGCGCCGGAATCAGCATTGTTGATGATGATGGCGGGCTCCAGGAAGTAGTCCGCCGCCACGCGCTGGCCCTTCTGCTGGTTGGATCCCGCACGGAACTCGCCCGAGTTGCGCTGCTTGTCGGTGATCCCCTGGATCTTCGACTCGAGGCGTTCGTTGCCGAGCGAGGTGATGACGAAGCAGTTGGACTGCTGCGCTGCGAGCCGGATCATCGGCTCGACGGAGGTGACGCCCGTGGTGCGGTACCAGTAGCCGTACCATGCCTTGTCGCGCCCGTCGTCGACCGCAAGCGTGCCCAGCGTCTCGGGGCAGCGCTCGAGGCCCGGGTTGGCGTCGACGGTTGTCGACCCACCGGCGGAGCCCGAAATCGCGGTCCCGCCCGTGCCCTGGGTCACCTGCCCCCCCTGGCAGGCGGCCAGAAGACCTGCGAGCGCCACGCCGCCGATAAGCTTGCCGAAATTACTCATCCTGATCCCCACGTCCTTTCCAAAGAGACTGAATCGCGTCACGGTTCTAACGTATTCGCGTTGAGGATACGACGCAGCAATCATTGGCGTGAGGGAGCACGGCATGACGGGATGGGTGAATTCGGGAACACGGGATGTATCGCTCGGGCTCGTTGCGCTGGCGTTCCTGGCAGGCTGCCAGACCACCAGCCAGCAGGGGAACGTGGCGGTGACCTCGCAGCCGGAGACGATCCGGATCTGCGATGCGTCGGGCTGCTTCGACGCCCCCTCCGACTATGCCAGCTACGATCCCTCGC
>JBCBHB010000312.1:0-4366 GCA_038526025.1 Pseudomonadota bacterium | reverse complement strand
AGAACGCCTTTGAGACTGGCCAGGGCAGGCTGGGCGTTTGGGACGCGACCTGCGGCTATGCGCGCCTCGGCGAGGTCGCATCTGGGGGGATCGGGCCTCACCGTCGCGCAGCGCTTCCTGCTGATCCTCGAAGATCTCGATCCCGTAAGACAGCGCCACCGGAACCTGACCCAGCCCGAAGCGAGAGATGTTTGTCGCTTCGAAGCCAAGCGTTTCGAAGTTGGTCTCGTCGAAGCGCCCGTCGAAGAACCGATCTTCCTCGACCTTCGCATCATTGTAGTAGCCGAGGACGGAGAGATCGACGAGTTCATTGCCGGCTGGTGCCCAGTCCCAAGCGATCCGGGCCGTTTGGTATCGTAGGTTGCGGTCGACTGATGTCTCGGGTGAGCCCTGAACGTTGGCGTTCGGCGGCGTGGCGCCATTGTCGTCGTAGTACTGGTAGCTCGCTTCAATGCGATGGCCTTCACCCGGCTCGAAACCGAGCTTCAGGAGCCCGTTTCGACTGTCGATCTCAGAGTCGATGATCCGGTCACCATCGCCGTCCTCGATATCCGAGAACATCGGGCGCCCAGCGAAGAAGGCGAGGGCATCGAAGTTCTCGTACTGAACCGCGGCCGTCGCTGCCCCTAAGAACTCCGTGCCCTGGCTGTTGAAGCCGAGCTTGACCTCGCCGCCCCAGATCTCGCCCGGATCGAGCACATCGGCGGCGTCCTTGGTGTCGAGGAAGATCACGCCGCCCAGCGCGCCTGAGCCGAAGAGCGTTGACTGACCGCCCCGGAGTACCTCGACCCGTTTCAGGATCGAAGGGTCTGTGAAGAAGCGTCCGCGATGCGCGAGGTCGAAGTTCTGGCGCGCGCCATCGACGCGGATGATCACCTGCTCGTCCTGAAACCCGCGGATATTGGGCTCCTGCGAAATGCCGCGCGGCCCACCTTCGATGGTAACGCCCGGCAAGTCTCCAATGAGTTCCTCGTAGGTCGAGGGCTGGCGCCGGATGATCTCCTGCTCGCCCACGACGCTCACCGCGTTCGGTGTCTCCAGGAGCCCTCGCTCGTCCCGCGCCGCGCCGAAGACGACGATTTCCGGCAACTGGAGCGCTGTTCCGTCCCCCGCCGTCTGTGCGCCGGCGGCGCCAGCCATAGCGCTAGCGCCGACGCAGAGCGCAATCGCGCCTGCAAGTCCCTGCCTCTGTTCTTGTAGATGTCTCACGCCACTCTCCGCCCCGGATCCCGTCGATCGCGAGCGGGGCTTCCTGGCCGGGCAAGGCCCAGCGGCTCGGTGGCAGTCCTCACGACAGGACGTAGTTAAGCAATACCGAGTATTTTAGTCAAGAATATTTGTGGAGCGAGACCAGGTGGTTGTCGAAGGCGCTTTCGTGCCGGATGGCCTTCGTGGCGGCTAGGCGGCGATCGAGGGAGACCACACCGCCATGCCCGTCGGTGGCGATCCATCCGGTGTCATCCGCTGCGATGCCGCAAACATCAGGGCGCACCCAGACATCCGGGTTGCCGCCAACCACATCCCACGCCATCACCCTGCCACCTCGGGGCGACGTGATGGCGGCCCGTGTCCCGCCCCCATCGAAGGCGACGCTGCCTGCATACCCCGACATCGCGGCAAGCAGGTGCGCGGGTGCTTCAGCCCATCGAAAGGCGGCATCGCCCCGCCGATGAAAGGCGAGAAGCGGCATGCCGTCGGCCGGATCACCCTGCCATTGCAATGCCACGGCAACCGTCGCATCGGACCCCACGGCCAGATGGCGGATGGAGTTGAGGCGCAGCTGGCGAGGCGGCTCGATCGCCTCCAACACTGCGCCATCGTCCGGGCGGACGTAGGTTAGGTTGGGACGCATCGTGGCGAGGTTGAGCTTCTCGCGCCCGCTCCTCGGATGGGTCCGGATCCCGCCATTGGCGATCGCGAGCGTCCCGCCGTCCGGCATCAGGCGAACGTCATGCGGCCCGATCCCCCCAGATGCGACCTCGCCGAGACGCGCATAGCCAGAGGTCGCGTCCCAAACGCCCAGCCGGCCCTGGCCAGTCTCAAAGGCGTTCTCGGTTGTGAAGAGTAGAGCACCGTCTGCCGAGAAGGCGCCATGCCCGTAGAAATGCCGGCCGGGCGGTGCCTCTAGCGTCGAGAGAGCGCGGCCTCCGGCACAATCGACGACCAAGGCAAAAACACCGGGCCTGCGGGCGAAGGCGACCGCCTCGGGGCGGTTGGGGTGTGCTGCCGCGGCGTGGCCGCGGGAAGGCAGGTCGATCTGAAACCGAAGATCGCCATCGGCGCCGAGGCCAACGAGACGGTATCTGCCATCGGGACCCCGGGTGGCCGCCAGAAGGCGCGGCGCCCCGGCTGCCGCCCAGCCATGCGTCGGCCAGGTAACAGTTCCCGCAACCGATGCGAGGAAGCGGCGTCGATCCCAACTCGACGTCATCTCAATCCCCATCGGCAGCGTTGAAGCCTTTCGAGATCCCGAGCGCCGGGCCGATCTCAGCGCGCATCACGATAGCGATCCGCTCGATACTCTGCTGCAGGACTTCGACGCGGATACGGCTCTCCGCAAGCGCAACTGGCAGATCGCCGAGCTCGGCAACGCGAGCCAGGTCGCGTCTTGCGGACGCATAGGCATCGGCGAGAGCAGCGCGGTCTTCTGCCTCCAGCTCAGGGCCGAAGGCGGTCATCAGAGTGCGCTCGGTGGCATCGAGTATGAGGCTGATATGTCTGAGTGAGCGGCCGGAGCGGCGGGCCTCAGCAAGCTTTGGACGAACCGCAACCAAGGTGCCGAGCGGGGTGCCGAGCCGGTGCTGGACCGTCTCATCCAGCGTGCCAAGCGTCACGACGAAAATGCGCTGGCTGGTCTCCTTGGGAGCAAGGAAGACCGCGTTGTCCTCCTCTCCAGCCGTCGTCCAGATCGTCGCGAACGGACCGTTCCAAGCCGCATTGATCTCAGTTGCTACACGCTCGAGATCTGCCGAAACGGCAGCAGCGTATGCACAGCGAAAGGCGTCATCGGGAGGAACCGGGCCACTGTCATCGAACAAGAGCCGCTCGAGTGCAGGGAACCCGCGCGCACCGATCGAGAGCTTCGCAAAGGCGTCCGTGTCCTCAACCGGCGCGTTCTCGGTTGCCAGTATCCGTGAGACAGTGCGGCCGACCGTGCCGCGGCTGTCGGGCCAGAAGGCAATCTGCAAGCTGCGGCTTTCGTTTTCTAAGGGTCCGAAGCGGAGATGCTGGATTGCCATCCAGGCATCCCAGGCGCCGTGGAAGGCGTCTCGAAGCGCGGCTGGCTCAACATCGGTGCACTCCGGCGCAGCGGCCTGCCGGAGCGTTGCCGTCGCCTCCTCGAACGCCACTGTGCCCGGCTGGATAACCTCCGACAGCAAGCGGTCCGCAGCCTCAACGTGATCTGGCTCCGCCCTTGCGGAAACGCCGGCGAGGCCCAGCAGGATTATTGCTGCGAGGAACTTCATCATAGGCTCTCCAGAAAGCGGATCAGCGCCGCACGGTCCGCGGGCTCCATCTCAACCACACGGTCTCTGGCGGCCTGTGCTTCGCCCCCATGCCAGAGAATGGCCTCAAGGAGCGAGCGGGCCCGCCCGTCATGCAGGAAGTAGGTGTGCCCGCTCACGGCCTGGGTCAGGCCGATCCCCCAGAGGGGCGGCGTCCGCCATTCGCGGCCCGTGGCCATTCCTTCGGGGCGGTTGTCGGCGAGACCCTCGCCCATGTCGTGGAGCAGGAGATCGGTGTAGGGCCAGATCAGCTGGAAGCTTTGCTCGGGCTGGCCCTCAAGCCGATGGGTCACGAACTTCGGTACATGGCAACTGGCGCAGCCCGTCTCATGGAAGACGCGCTTGCCCGCGAGCACCACCTGGTCGTTCAAGTTCCGCCTCGCGGGGACAGCAAGGTTGCGGCTGTAGAAGACGACAAGGTCGAGGGCTGCATCCTCGATCTCGGGGTTCCCGCCATGGGGCGCCGTGCGGCAGGCCGCCTGCGCTTCGGTACACTCGCCCCAGCCTTCAGGCTTCAACGGATTGGAGATCCCCATATCGCCAGCGAAGGCGCCGGCCGACTGCGCGCGCACCGTAGGCGCGCCTGCCTTAAGGCCGAACCGGCCCAGCATCCGCTGGCCGAACTCCTTGGACCAGACAACGTTGGGCCGGCCCGAGATGCCATCGCCATCTGCGTCCTCGGGGTCGGCATGGGCGAGGATGTCGGCCGCTGGGATCGCCTCGAGCAGCCCGAGCCCGACCATCTGCGGTGCCACCCGCGGCGAGAGCATTGCATCGGGTCCGAGCGGGCCATAGCCGAGGTTCTCCGCCCGCCAGGTCGGCCTCCGGAGCTGCGCTGTCTCGCCGCCCGATAGCGCGAC
>JBCBHB010000311.1:0-4374 GCA_038526025.1 Pseudomonadota bacterium | reverse complement strand
GCCGATCGGGGCGGCGAAGCCGGTTGGCGTCGATATCCGCCTCGTCTCCGCCTCGAACCAGGACCTCGCGGGCATGGTGGCCGATGGGCGCTTCCGGGAGGATCTCTATTACCGGATCAGCGCGTTCCCGATCCACCTGCCGCCCCTGCGGGAGCGGCGGGAGGACCTGCTGATGCTCGCCCAGATGTTCCTCACCCGCTTCGCCGCGGCGGAGGGCATGCGCATCACCGGCTTCAGCGAGGATGCGGCACAGCTGATCGAGAGCGCGGACTGGCCGGGCAATGTCCGTCAGCTGCAGAACACGGTGCATCGCGCGGTGGTGCTGGCCGAGGGGCCGGTGATCCGCGCAGAGCATCTCGTGGGCATCGAGACCACCTGCCGCGCCGGCAGCGTGGCGGCCGACGCGGCGGCGCGGGACGCGCTGGTCGACGAAGACGGCCAGATCCGGAAGCTCGCGGAAATCGAGGCGGAAGCGATCCAGCGGGCGCTGACGATCTACCACGGCCGCATGGCCGAGGTGGCCCGCCGTCTCGGCATCGGGCGCTCCACCCTCTACCGCAAGCTCGAGGAACTGAACCTCAGCCGGCGCCGGGCCTGACCGCCCACCAGCCCGAGACCCGCCTGCCAACGGCTACCCGGCGCTGCCCGGCATCGCCCGTCTGCCGACGCTGCGGGCAGCGCGCGCCCGTTCGTCGGACAGAGAGCCGGCTCCAACATCCCGCCGCGCCCGCGCCCGCGCCCACCCCCGTCAGCTTAGGCTGCAGCGCATGAACAATACGCGAACATGCGGGCAAGCGATGGCGAAACGGGGCACGGGCCGCTGCGCGCAGGGCGGCGGCACGCCCATGGCTTGCTTCAGCGCATCGTCATCGGCCGAGGCGTCGATCAGTCGGGCGCCACCGTCATCCCGAGCGCGGAGAGATACATCTCCAGGAGCGCCTCTTCTTCCTGCCGCTCCTCCGCATCCTTCTTCCGGAGCGAGATCACCTTGCGCAGGATCTTGACGTCGTAGCCGGTGCCCTTCGCCTCGGCATAGACCTCCTTCACCTGCTCGGCGATCTCCTTCTTCTCTTCCTCGAGACGTTCGATTCGCTCCACAAAGGCGCGCAGCTGGCCCGCGGCCACGCTGCCGGAGGCGACGCCCGGCGCTCCGCCCTGAAAATCGTCCATCGCTTCGATCCCTCCCGGAAACCTAGGCGCGATCCCCTAGCCCCAAGCCCCGCCGAGCACCAGCCCCAACAGCGGCGCCGAGGCCACAGCAGGAACGAGCCATCTGGGGGCGGGCCGGCGGGTGGGCGCCCGCGGAGGCCGGTCGGCCGCAGGGCCGGCCGGCGAGCAGGGCGGGCACCTGTCGGCCCGCCCCCTCACCGAGGTTCAATGCCCGCCGCCCTGCTTCTCGAAGGCCGCCTTCTGCGCGTCGCTCGCCTCGGTCTGGTACTGCGCGCGCCAGTCGTCATAGGGCATGCCGTACACGACCTCGCGCGCCGCGGCCTTGTCCATCTCACCGCCCCGCGCCTTGGTCTCCTCCTCGTACCAGCGCGACAGGCAGTTCCGGCAGAAGCCGGAGAGGTTCATGAGATCGATATTCTGCACATCCGTCCGCTCGCGCAGATGGTCTCGCAGCCGCCGGAAGACGGCGGCCTCGATTTCCGTACGCTCAGCCTCGGTCATGTCTTGCTCCCTTTTCCTCTGACCCGTGCATAGCGCGCCCGCGCAGCCCTGCCGAAGAGACGGTCGAACGCGAGAAAAGCCGCAAGGTCGATCAGCAGATGGATCACGCCGTCACCTCTTATCGCCAGTCGCCTTCCCCCGCCGCCGTCTCCGCCGGCGCACGCCACCGGCCGAGAGCACGAGATCCACGGCGCTCAGCAGGGCGATCGCGATGCCGTGGACGAGCTCGCCCATCAGGAGGACGGGGCGCGTAGCCGGTCGGACAGGCTCTCGAACTCGCGGCGGAGCTCCTCGTTCTCGAAGAGCGTGTCGAAGCCCGGGCTCTCCAGCGCCTCCAGCGCCTCGAACTGCAGCTCCGCCTCGCGCATGATCTCGAGAAGCCGGAAGCTCGCATCCACCGTGCGCAGCGTGTTGTCCGCCACCGCAAGGTCCTGGCGCGTGCGCCAGAGGGCCGCGGCCACCTCGTCGCGCTGGCGCTCGAGATAGTCCCGGTAGAACGTCGCCGCCTTCAGCGTCAGCTTCTGGCTCCGCCGGTTCGCCTCCAGCACGCGCCGCTGCTCGGGCGAGGGGCTCGCACGCAGCAGCCGGTCCGTCTCCGCCCGCGTCTCCTTCACCTCTTCCTCGATGGCCTCGAGTTTCGGCAGGTAGTCCTCGTCGATCTTCGCGATGAACGTCTCCTGCGCGTGGGCCAGAAGCGCGATCAGCGTGGTGTGGAGCGTGTAGTAGCGCCGGGCCGAGGAGATCTCCTCACCGCTCTCCGCCACCACCCGGCGCAGCTCCGCCGCAATGTCCCGCACGGTCGAGTAAGCCGAGGCGATGGCCAGGATATCCCCGCCCGTCACGCCGCCGAGCAGCAAGTCCGCCTCCGCCTCGCTCACCGTGCTCCCCACGCGCGCCATGGCGTCGATGAAGCGCTTGCGGGCCTGCGCGATGAAGGCCTCGCGTTCGGCGATCTCGGCCTCGAGCGCGGCGATCGCAGCCTCCACGCCGGCGCGGTCCCGCGTGCCCTGCGCACGCTCCCAGAAGCTCGTCTCATCCGGCGCGAAGAGGCGCTCCTCGCGCAGCGACGCGATCTCGTCCTGCGCCGCCTCGATGCGCTCGCGCGCCGCCCGGATCTCCCGGCGAAGCTCGGTCACCGGCGTGTCGGAGACGATCTCGAAGGCTTCCGAGAGCAGCCGCTCCGCCCTCTCTTCCGGCGAGGAACGCGTCAGCCGGTCGACGATATCCTCCTCGCCCCGCCTGGCGCGAGACCGCGCCTCGGCCGCCTCGTCCAGCATCTCGCGGATCGCGCCAAAGCGCTCCAGCGCGGGCCCCGTGTCCCTCCCCTCCTGCAAGGCGGGCGCGCCACTGTCGGCCGACTGGGCCTGTAGGGGCGAGGCCGGGAGAACGACGGCGGATCCGAGCAGCGCGGCGAGGGCAAGAGCGGCGGGCTTCATCGTGAGGCTCCTCAAACGGTCGCGAGCGCGCCCGGCGGCGCATCCATCAGGTACCCGTCAGAAGTCGGGTCCCCGGCACAGCTTTCAAGAGGCGCGATCAAGGCGCGGGCGCAAGCTCGGCGGCCGGCACGCGTTCGATCGCCCGCAACAGCGCTCCCGCCAGCAAGCGCCCCCAGGCCCCCTGCGTCTCCGGCGTCTCGATCAGGTCGTTCCGCACCTCGATCAGCACATGCGGCAGGCCGCGCGCGGTGCCGTGGCGATACATGCAGTCGCCCTGCAGCGCGCCCGTATAGGGCTCGTTGTCCCCGATCACGAGATGCGTCCCGTCCGCCAGCCGCTCATCGGCCAGCGTCTCGAAGAGCGGCTCCACCAGGCGCGCATCCCGGTCCCACAGCAGCCCCACATGCCAGGGCCGCGGCGGACGCCCCCGCAGCTGCGGCGTGAAGGAATGGATCGACACGATCTTCGGGAACCGCCCCGCCGCAATCATCCCGTCCAGCGTGGCGGAGATCGCGTCGTGATAGGGCCGGTGGCAGAGATCGAGCCGCCGCGCCCGCTCCGCCGCATCCGCATGCCGGTTCCCGGGGATCAGCGTGCCGTCATAGAGCTTCATGATGAGGGTCGGGTCGTCCTCGCCGCGGTTGGGGTCGATCACCAGCCGCGAGAACCGGCTCAGCACCGCCGGCGCCCCCAGCGCCTCGGCCATCGCCAGCGTCACGCCCCGCGCGCCCACATCCCACGCGATGTGGCGCGCCATGTCCTCCGCCGCGATGCCGAGGGCCACGCCCGGCGGCTCGGCGTTCGAGGCATGGTCGCAGAGGAGCAGAATGTCCGCATGTCCCCCGGTCCCTGCCGGCACGGCCTCCACAGGCTCGAAGACCTGCTGCCCCGCCCCTTGCACCGACCCCGAAGGTTCGCTGATGCCACGCATCGCCCGCCCTGCCTGCTGCTTCATGCTGCGGCGGCGCCTTTGCCGCCCGCCAGCGTCATAGCGCGGATCCGCATGCAACACAGCCGGGTCCGTGCGGTTTCAGAACGCCATCAACACCCCCCCTGCCCGACGCTCCGGGTTGAAAGCGCGGTTCCAAGGGTCAAAAGGTACGCGGCATGCAGCAGGGGAGGCCACGATGCGCCGCAACAGAAACGTCAAAATCGTCGCCACGGTCGGGCCCGCCTCCTCCTCGCGCGAGATGCTGCGCAAGCTCTTCGAGGCAGGCGTCGATGTCTTCCGCCTGAACATGAGCCACGGCACCCACGAGGACCAGGC